>CAYLJQ010000536.1:0-5132 GCA_964383955.1 uncultured Heliomicrobium sp.
CTGCACCACGACCCCATCCGCGCGTAACGCGATAACAGTGGCTGGGAAAACATCTCCCTCGCGCCCATGTAAAAGCTGCGCTTCGACGGTATCCAGGATGATGCTTTCCAGGCGGTGCGACAGCCTGTCGGCGTCTGCCATTACCTTTGGCAGGTCAGGAAGCGTGGCGAGTAAATCATCTTCAGGCGTTTTTTCTGAGGACAGTGTCACCAGCAGGTCGAGCACGTAACGATCCGCCAACCGGCGAAGCGGCGCGGTAACGTGCGCGTAAAACGCGGCAATTCCCGCGTGGCGGTCTTGCGGTGAAGGGGTTCCACGGAATGGGGCGTACCGAGCGCCGCCTGTGACTCTGGCAGCTTGATGAAGCAGAACGGCATGCGTGGGAATGTGCGGGTCAAGGCTGCGCACAAAATCGTCATAATCCATTTCCCCAGGCCAGGCGATTCCCAACGCCTTCGCCGTCAATTTCAGCGCCTGCAAACGGTCGCGGCGCGGAGGCGCCAGAGAGCGCAGCAGGCCGACGCCATATTGAATCATCGTCTGAGCCGCGCCCATTCCCGTCATCAATGAAATTTGCGCATTCCACTCTTCCACGTCGCTGGAGGTTTCAAACGCCAATTGGTATCCCTGGACCGCCGCTGTCCAGCGTTGCACTTGCTGCGAAGGGATACGAAGGCTGACCCCGCCTCGCTCCACTTCAAGCCGTTGCCGTTTGCGCCCGACTTCTTCCAGCAGGCTTAACGAAAGCGACCATTCTTTTCCTGCTAAATTCCCACTTCCTGGTTGCTGTCTTTCCTGCGCCAAATGTTCGCTGACTTGCGGGTATGCCAATTGCGCCTGACTGCGGACAAAGGCGCGCGTAATGTCGAGCGAAACAACTTCACCGCGTGCATTCAGCGTGAAGGTAAAGACAACGGCAGGGCGCAATTCGCCAGCCAGCAAGCTTGCGCAGCCTTCGCTTAAAATCGGCGGATACAGCGGCGTTTTCAAATCGGGGCTGTAAAGCGTTTGTCCTCTGTTCCAGGCTTCGCGCTCGATTGCGCCGCCGTGTTGCACAAAAAAGCCAACGTCGGCAATTGCGTAACGCACCAGATAGCCGTCGCCCTGCCTTTGCATAAAAAGCGCCTGATCCAAATCCCGGCTGCCCGGCGGATCAATCGTGATAAAAGGAACGGTTTGCAGGTCCAGGTATTGATCCGGCAATGCTTCGGCAAAAAGTTCACGGCGAGCCGCGGCATCGGCCTCCGCAAGCACTTCGGCAGGAAACGCCTGCGGGACGTTTAATTCATCACGGATTTGCTGAAAGTTGCTGTCTGGTAGGTTTTGATTGTCTGTCATAACGGGCTAATGGGCTTTACCGGGAGAAGGCTGTACTTCACAGCCCTTCATCAGTTGTTGGTTTGGTCAAACGCGCACTGAATTTTACCATCGGGCTGCCGAGTTGTGATCGGAGATTTCGACACGCTGAACAAAAACTTGCTCAAAGCCCGATGCAGGATTCATGGCGTCTACGCTTTTATACCTTCGCTTCCGTTTTTTGAGCCGTGACTGTAGGCTTTGCCTGCCAATCTTGAAGGTGCAAGAAGATTGATGTTGGGGAGAAGTATGGCCAATGAATAACCATGAAAAAATTGTAGAAGATAATTCGGGGAATGAAATCATCCAGGATGTGTCCATTGTCGAGCTTGGACCAGAGCCCGCGCAGGCCGTAGAAGATCATCGCACGCGGCAAATTGTGGAACACGCTGCTGTTGATATCAGTGAAAGAGAAACCGGCGGGTTGAACCGAAAGGACATCCTGATTCTGGTTGTTGACGATCACACAGACAGTGCCGCCCTGCTCAGCTTCGACCTGCAACGCCAAGGTTATCGAGTGGTCACGGCTTCCAATGGGATTGAAGCGATCAAGATCGCTTCCTTGATGCTGCCGAACCTTATTCTGATGGACATCGGCATGCCGGAACTGGACGGTCTGGGAGCGACAAGCAAGATTCGTGAGAACGAAGCGCTTCGTGCCGTGCCGGTGGTTGCCGTCACGGCATTCACCACCGCTGGATTTCGGCGCGCTGCCTATGACGTTGGATTTGATGGCTACATCACCAAGCCCGTTGAGCTTCAGCAGTTGCATGAACTGATCAGCCGGTTGCTGACGCAAGCCGAAGAAAAGAAAACGACGCCGAACAGCATGGACATTAACTTCGAAACGATTGAAAGTTGATGATTCGCAACAAATGAAAAAAAGGGATGAAGCGCGAAAACGCTCATCCCTTTTGCTTTTCTGGTTGATGGGCTTGGCTGGACTCGAACCAGCGGCCTACTGCTTAGGAGGCAGTCGCTCTATCCACCTGAGCTACAAGCCCTGTCAAAATTACGAGGCGTATCTTAACAGCGAGAACACGTCATAACCAGCCAGCTTTTCGCGTCCGGACAAAAATTCCAGCTCCACCATAAACGACAATCCAACGACATTGCCGCCCAGCTTTTCAACCAGTTGAGTGACGGCTCTGGCGGTGCCGCCTGTCGCCAGCAAATCATCAACGATGACAACGTTGTGGCCGGTTCCAACCGCGTCGCAATGGATTTCCAGCGTATCGGTTCCGTATTCCAGGTCGTAACTGACGCTTTCTTTTTCCGCGGGCAGCTTTTTGGGTTTGCGAACCGGCACAAAGCCCGCGCCGATCTGCGCGGCAATGTACGGCGCAAAGATGAAGCCGCGCGATTCAATGCCAATGACGGTATCAATCGGACGCCCTTTGTATCGTTCCGTCATTTGATCCAACGCGGTTTTCAGTCCTGACGGATGTTTCAGCAGCGTTGTAATGTCGTAAAACAGAATGCCGGGTTTGGGGAAGTCCGGGACTTCGCGGATGAGGTTTTTCAGTTCTTGTTCAATCGTGGAATCAGCAGGCATGTTAAGTGCAGGTCTCCTTGGTTGGTCTTGTGTCAGTACCGCGCGCATTAGCAAGCGGGGTATTGTTTTGAATGCGCTCTCTAACAGTCGCGGTGCCTGGTTTAGTGATCAATGCGAAAATCGCGGTAGCGGCCAGTAACAGTTAAATCGGTTTCTTCGATATCTGTAATTTCAGCCATCATCGGCCCGGTTGCCAGTTCGTTTTTGAATGCGTCCATCGCGTCGCGGTCACCTTCGGCCATGACTTCAACGCGGCCATCGGGCAGATTGCGAACCGTGCCTAGCACTTGATGCCGGGCCGCTGCTCGCATCGCGAAAAAGCGATACCCCACACCTTGAACCATCCCCGTAATGATGAAACGTCTGGCAACCATGTGAAATTTTGAAAAGTGCGTGAGAAAACTTGACTGCGGAAAACCCGAAAGGCAAAGTCCGACAAGCGTTTCGAACATATCGCAATCATTTTTACCGATTCTTTATTGAAGCTGGAAGTTATCCGTTGGGCTGCGGACTTGTCAATTGCGGACAATCAATAGATTTGGCGTCCAACGGCTTCCGGGTTTGTTAAGAGGAGCCATGATCAATTCCAAGCTAAGCAGACGCGATTCCCTGAAACTGATTGGTGCAGGCGCTGGCCTTGCCGCAGCGAACTTCACTACATTTGCAATGCCGTTTGCCGAAGACGAAACCGCCGATCACGACCGCCGGATGAAATGGTGGCGCGAAGCCCGGTTTGGCTTGTTCATTCACTGGGGCTTGTATGCTGTTCCTGCCGGAGAATGGAAAGGCAAAAAGACGCCGCGCGTGGGCGAATGGATCATGCACGATTTGCAAATTCCTGTGGATGAATACACGCCGCTGGTCAAGGAGTTCAACCCGGTCAAATACGATGCGCGCCAATGGGTTCGCACCGCCAAAGACGCCGGGATGAAATACATCGTCATCACCTCCAAACATCACGACGGATTTGGTTTGTGGGATTCCAAGCTTGGCGATTACGACATTGCCGCGACGCCTTACAAGCGCGACCTGCTGAAACCGCTGGCCGCTGCCTGCAAAGCCGAAGGCATCCGGTTGTGTTTTTACCATTCGATCATGGATTGGCATCACCCGGATTATCTGCCGCGCCGCAAATGGGACACGCGCCCGGCGGACAAGGCAAGTCTGGATCGGTACATCGCCTACATGAAAGGACAGTTGAAAGAATTGGTCGTCAATTACGATCCCGGCGTGCTGTGGTTTGATGGCGAATGGGAAGCCACCTGGACGCACGAACATGGCGTTGACCTATACAACTACGTCCGCAGCTTGAAGCGCGACATTTTGATCAACAACCGCGTGGACAAAGGCCGCCAGGGCATGCAGGGCCTGACCAAAGCCGGAGATTTCAAAGGCGATTTCGGCACACCCGAACAAGAAATTCCGCCCAGCGGTTTGCCCGGCGTTGATTGGGAATCGTGCATGACCATGAACGACACCTGGGGCTATCGCAAAGACGACAACAACTGGAAATCCAGCGAACGCTTAATTCGCAACCTGATTGACACAGCCAGCAAAGGCGGCAACTACCTGCTGAACGTAGGACCAACGGCAGAAGGCTTGATCCCCGCGCCAAGCGTTGAACGTCTGGCGGCGATGGGGCGCTGGATGAAAACCAACAGCGAAGCCATATACGGCACCACCGCCAGCCCGATTGGCAAACCCGCCTGGGGACGCGCAACGGCTAAGCCAGGAAAGCTTTATTTGCACGTTTTCGACTGGCCGAAAGACGGCAAGCTGGTTGTGCCCGTCACGAATGAAGCGGCGAAAGCCGCTCTGCTGGCTGATCCCCGCAAGCCGCTAGCCGTAACGAAATCTGACCAAGGCTTGACGATTCAATTGCCGCCCACAGCGCCGGACGCAATCGCCAGTGTGGTTGCCGTAGAGATCAAAGGCGCTCCACAAGCAAAGTAAGTGCATGCTTTGTGGGTGTCCTGACACGTGTCGGGTTAATGCGTCACTGCGTCTTCTTGCGATAATAATCTGTCCAGAATACTATCCTGGCGTAGTTACCTCGAAAGAACAGTCCCTACAACTGAACGTTGGCCACAACGAACAAAGAAGTTTGCCGTGATTCCCCACGCGGACATTCGAAGACCTACATCTGCCTGTTACACCCAGAGCTTCCATCGCGAAGCAATAAGGAGATGTGTTATGGAAAATGGTGATTCAGCATCGCGCA
>CAYLJQ010000537.1:0-5112 GCA_964383955.1 uncultured Heliomicrobium sp.
GAAGTTGGCGGGCCGGATAAAAACGCGGGCAGGTATCTGGATCTGCTGGAACTAAACTTGAACGCAACCTTGGATATAGGGGAGTCGCGCAGAATGTTGCATGACGTTGCAAAAGGCTTGAAACCGCCTTCGGCTTACTTTGACATTGTTGGGCAATGGAATCCTGTATTGGGTTCGCATCAACGATCCGGCCCGCGCCATGTCACTGTGCTGGACGATCACGACCATGTTTCAGGCGATAAGATTCGCTTTTCCAGCGATGCCACGTCCGAGCATCAGGTCGTGGCTGGCGTGGCGATTCAACTGTTCTCGCTTGGCATTCCGTGCATCTATTACGGAACCGAACAAGCGTTTGCCGGGCCGGAAAAGAGAGAACGGGATCAATATCTTCCGGATTACAACGCTGGCAATCCTCCACCGGATAAATACCTGCGCGAAGTTATGTTTGGAGCCGAACATCCACGGCTGAGCGGCAAAGACGGTTTACAACCTGGAGCAGTAGGATTGGATTCAAGCCTGCCCGCCTTTGGCGCGTTTGGAACTGTTGGGCAGCACTGCTTTGACAACAAATTTCATGCCTTTGTGCGAATCAGCGCGCTGATCGCGTTACGCCAGCAACGACCTGTGCTTCGGTACGGGCGACAGTATTTGCGCGACATTGCCAACCCTAGTCAGGCATTTCGTCTTTCGAATGCCGGAGACTTGATCGCCTGGTCCCGCATTCTGGATGATGAAGAAGCGCTTTGCGTCGTCAATGGAAACGGCAGCAATTCTCAAAGCGCCGATGTGATCGTTGACGCCAAACTCAATGCCGGTACCGGTTCTGTGGTGCAGGTCATTCATAACTCTGCGCAAACGGCGGCTGGCGCAACCTACACCGGATCGCACCCGGTTGGAGAACGGCTGCCTGTGAAAACCCGCGATGGCGTGGCCTATGTGGAGGTGCTAAATCTCGCTCCTTCAGAAGTGCTTGTGATAACCAACTTGCCCTAGCGTTCTGGCGCTAGACGAGCACATCGTGTGGACAGCTGCACTCTTACTCCGCTCTGAGGGCATCTACTGGATTTACCCGAGTAATTCTGCGCGCCGGCAGGTAGCTTGCCACCGCCGTCGCGGCGAGCAACGTAAGCGCAACCGCCACATACGTCAGTGGGTCGATGGGTTTGATCCCAAAGAGCAGAGTGGACATCAACTGCGATAAGACGGCTGCTGCGATCAGCCCTAGTCCTGTCCCAATTGCCCCCCAAGTTAACCCGTTGCGCACAAACATCATCTTTAGACTGCCACTTTGCGCACCGAGCGCCATGCGGATTCCGATTTCGCGTGTCCGCTGCGCCACCGTATACGAGATGACGGCATAAATCCCCACCACGGCAAGCAGCAGCGCCATTACTCCACTGATCCCCAGCAAGCTCAAAGTGAAGGAGGTTCGCGACATGGATTTGTCATAAACTTCCTTCATTGTTCGCATTTGGGTGATCGGAATACTGCCGTTGACGGAGGACACTGCCTGACGGATCTCATTGGCGAGAGCATCACTTCCTGCACGAGCGGTGCGAACCATATATGTCAGTGAATATGACGATCGCAACGGCCAATAAACAGCCGTAGGAGCATTCCTTTCAGCGCCGTCATGGCGAATATCACCAACCACACCGACAACTTCGCTCCAGGGATCAGTGGAGTTTGAACGGATCTGCTTGCCGACGGCAGTCTGAGCCGATCCCCAATACTCGCGCGCAAAGTTCTCCGAGATCAGTACAACGTTCCGCTGTTCATGAATATCTGCCCAGGTGTATTCACGACCGGCAACCAAGGGCGCTCCAAGGGTTTTGAATGTACCCGGCGCCGCCCTTATGAAACGGCGTAATGGTGGAATCTGATCAGCAGCATAAGTATGGTCGCCTGCGAATATGGGGTCTTGGCTTTGGAAATCAGTCATTGGCAGACCGTCAATAGTGCCTACACCGGTTACGCCTGGGAGGGCAGCTAGACGCTCGACCATGCTCTGCTGCATAACCAAGACTTCAGGGTCTTTGAAAGCAGCGTTTCGTGGAATCGAAATCCGAAAAGTCTGAAGCGCTTCGGGCTGGCTAAAGCCTGGATTGATCTTGCGCATTGATTGAAAAGTTCGGACCATCAGCCCCGAACCGATAAGCAATACGAGCGCAAGGGCTACCTGAATGACTGTAAGGCTATTGCGAGCAATGTTCCGATCGCGGCTGGCACTTGAATTGCGGCCTCAGGAGCGTAGGGCCTCAGCAAGATGAACTCTGGCGTGCTTGAAGACAGGGATCGCGCCGAACGCGAATCCCGCGACCACAGAAATACCCAGTGTGAACAGCACGGCGGTCCCGTCAATCGAAATCTGTTCGAACCTGGGCAGGCGTGACGGACTGAGTGTCAGAACCAGCTTTACCACCATGACGGCGAATCCAATGCCAGCAAATCCTCCTAACAGCGATAGGGTCAGGCTCTCCACAAACATTTCCCGCGCCAGTCGCCCACGACCCGCTCCTAGCACCGCACGAACGGCTAGTTCCTGCGCACGCCCCTCGGCGCGGACAAGCAACAGGTTGGCCACGTTTGCGCAGGCAATCAGCAGGACAATACCGATTGTCGCCATCACCACCCACAGGCTCCTGCCAATGTCGCCAAGCAGGTCATTCGTAAGCAGGCGAACGTTCGGTCCCAGGCGCGCGTCCTCCATCATCTTTGTGCTCATTCCGTTGGGCGGAGGAAATTTGCCAAGCTCAATGCCAATCATTCGCGCAACGTCACTATTGGCTTCCTGAATCGTGACACCGGGGCGAAGCCGAGCCACCGCCTGGAAGTTGTAACCCGCAAGCCGCACGGAGCCGCGGTCAAATCGGATCGGCACGACGATATCGTGCGCCATATCCATAAACCAGAAATCCTTCGGGAGAACACCAATGATCTCGCGGGCAGCGCCATCGGCCATGATCCGTCGTCCAATGACGTTTGGGTCGTTGCCGAAACGGCGCTGCCAATAACCATAACCGATCATGATCACATCGGGACTTTTCGTGTCGCTGTCTTTTTCGGCAAAGCCGCGACCCAGAATCGGATTGACGCCCAGCAGCGGTAACAGCCGGAATGTCGCGCCGATTCCTTCGACTCGCTCTCCATCGGCGAACTCCGTGACAGTCATTGATCGGCCATTCCAGAGGGCCACATCGGCAAATGTTTTGGATTCTTCCCGGTAGGTAATGTAATCGGCTAGGGAGGCATTGAGGTCTTTTATATTTACTCCCGGTGCCGTTTGCCAGACCCCGATTAGTTGATTTGGTTCGGGGAATGGCAACGCCTTGAGCAGCACGCTGTTGATCACGCTAAAGATAGCTGTGTTAGCGCCGATCCCCAGTGCGAGAGTAATTATCGTCGCAAGGGTAAAAAGTGGTGTGCGGGCTAGACGACGGAATGTGTGCTTCAAATCGCGGATTATATCTGGCAAGACTGATTCCTCCCGAAATCTTGACGAGCGAACTTCTTCGAGTCGCTGTTCACTTGTTTTCGTTGATCACTTCATCTGGGCGTAACGATGATTAAATCTTCTATGTTCCCAACGGCTTGCCCGGTGACGTTCGAGTATCCCAAATTGAGCCTAAAATAGAGTTTGCGTTTTGCCGAACACATAGACAAGCGTGACATCACCCCTATACGGCTGGTTGTAGTTGGTGGGTGCATAAAAAGATTTGCGGCTAGCGTGGATATTTTCAAAAATTGTGACACTCCACCTTGCCGTAATTGTTTGTGACGGGAAGCGCATGGCAAACCCGTCATATGACCACACGATGTGTGCGTCCAGCGCACTAGTGCTCCACAGATAAAGATGCTTTTCGCTCAAAGCCTCGCCTGCATCCGGGTAAAAATGCAGAAGGCGTGGCTGGCAATGGCTTGCAACATGGCGTTCTGGCTGCATAATCTGTGTTTCACTGACAACAGCCCAATTCAAAGGAAATAGACGGTCCAACCTTTGCCAATGAAAAAACTGAAGATTTGTTATCACGGAAATTGTTTCGACGGAGCGTCATCAGCCGCCGTTTTTTCGCGCTTTTACGAAGAAAAAATCAACACGGGATGGGCGCGCGGGTATCAACCGATGATGCATCGCGCCGGAGCTTTGTTCGACGAATCCATTTTCGACGGCGACGAAAACGCCATCGTGGATTTCAAATACTGCCCGTCGGAAAAGCTGACCTGGTGGTTTGACCACCACAAAAGCGCGTTTCTGTCCGCCGATGACGAAGAGCATTTCAAATCGGACAAGCGCGGCACAAAGTTCGTGGATGCCAGCTACAAATCCTGCACCAAGTTCATTGCCGACATTGCCGAACAGAAATTCGGTTTTGACCAACAGCCTGTGGCAGAGCTGATTCAGTGGGCAAACAAAATTGACGGCGCGTTGTATGAATCACCCGCCGAACCTGTGGAAATGAAGGCCGACGCATTCAAGCTGGGTCTGGTGATTGAAAACACGCGCGACCAGCAAGTCATCGAACGCATCATCACAGACTTGCAAAGCAAACCCATGAGCGAAGTCGCTCGGCTGGCTTACGTCGCGGAACGCATTGCGCCGCTGCACGAACGGCATTTGCGCTCGATGGAAATCATCAAGGAAGCTGCGCGAGTGACCGGGCCGGTGATTTTCTTCGACGTGGTCGGGCACGATATGGAAGGCTACAGCAAATTCATTCCGTATTACCTGCACCCCGAAGTGACCTACAGCGTCAGCGTCAGCCAGTCGTCGTTCCGGTCAAAGATTTCCGTCGGATCGAATCCGTGGGCACCGCGTCTGCGAACGCATGATCTGGCGGCAATCTGCGAACGCTTCGGCGGCGGCGGGCACGCGGTCGTCGCGGCAATTTCGCTGGCACCGGAAGAGCTTGAGACGGCAAGAAAGATTGCGGCTGAAATTGTGGAAGAGTTACAGGCTTAATGGCTGTTCGTTGAATAGCATAAGGATTTTTCTCACCGCAGAGGCGCAAAGAACGCAGAGGAGGCGCAGAGATCGCCTGAAAACCTCTGCGAAATCTCTGCGTGACTCTGCGCCTCTGCGGTGAATTGAAGTTTGTGAGGAGATTTGTTTGG
>CAYLJQ010000538.1:0-5094 GCA_964383955.1 uncultured Heliomicrobium sp.
CGGGCATTTTGGACCATTCAAGCGGTTCACATAACAAATTGGAGCTATGGGATATGGATCGCCCGCAAGAAATCAAGCTGCTAGATCAAGGTGGCGCACTTGCTTGGGCGCTAGCCTACTCATCTGATGGTAAGCTCCTTGCTTCGGCAAATAGCGATAAAACAGTAAGAATCTGGGATGCGCAAAGTGGAAAGCAAATCAAAACTCTAGAGGGGCACAAGGCAGATGTGTTTGCTATCGCCTTCTCGCCTGATGGTAAAACACTGGCTTCGGCCGGCGGCGACAAGAAAGTGAAGTTATGGGACGTGCAGAGTTTCCGTGAACTCAAGACACTGGAGGGGCACGCTAATAAAGTAAATTCCTTAGCTTTCTCACCCGATGGCCGAATGCTCATCTCAGCGAGCAACGACAAAACATTAAGGCTGTGGATAGGGGCTTCCGATGAAGAAGTTGAAGCCTTTCAGCCAAAAAAGCGGACTACTCTGGCAAACCACCAATAGTTATCCCAGGTTTTATATTGTAGATAGTGGAGAATAACCCTCGGAGTGAGTTTGGTGCCATTCCCAAGCAGTGCGAATGATCGTGGCAAGATCAGGATGCTTTGGCTGCCAGCCTAAAATCTCTTTTGCTTTTTCCGCATTCGCAATCAGACGCGAAGGGTCGCCGGGGCGGGCGGGTTCGATTTTCACTTCGATGGGCAAGCCAGTTACTTGCCGAGCGGCTTCTACAACTTCCATCACAGAATAGCCTTGGCCGTTGCCGAGGTTGATGTATTCGGATTGCTGGCCTAAGCGTAGATGTTTCAGCGCCAGAAAGTGCGCCTGTCCCAAATCGGCGACGTGAATGTAATCGCGGATGGCTGTTCCGTCCGGCGTGGGGTAATCGCCGCCGAAAATGGTCACGTAAGGCAGTTTGCCTGCGGCGGCGGAAAGCACATTTGGAATGATGTGGGTTTCCGGTTCATGGTGTTCACCACGTGTGGGAATGGCTCCGGCGGCGTTGAAATAACGAAGCGCGACGAACTTCAGCCCGTAGGCTTGATCGTAAGCCGACAGAATCTTTTCCAGGAACAGCTTTGACCAGCCATAAGGATTCGTCGGTTGTTGCGGATGCAGTTCATCAATAGGAATCCGCACCGGTTCGCCGTACGTCGCACAGGTCGAAGAAAAGACGAATTGCCGCACGCTGGATTCCAGCAACGCATCGAGTAGTGCGACGGCTTGTTCGACGTTATTTTCAAAATACAGTTTGGGCTGTGCGACTGATTCGCCTACGTAGGCCAGCGCGGCGAAGTGGATGCAGGCTTCGATGTCGTGATCGTGGCAGATGCGTTTGACCAGTTCGCGGTCGCCGATGCGGCCTTCGTAAAAGGGAATGCTTGCATCCACCGCTTCGCGATGCCCGCGAAAGAGATTGTCCAGCACGACGACCTGTTCGCCCTGTTCGCGCAAAAGTTCGACTGTGACGCTGCCAATGTAACCCGCTCCACCAGTGACCAGAATTGCCATTCGTTCTCCAAGACCAAATATCTTCGCCGCATGGCGGCGATTGAGTTTAGCCGTGGGTTTCCAACCCACGGAAGGCCAATATAAAGATTATTTCGTCGCGTCCAGCGACGCCTGAATTCAAGCGTCGCTGACGCGACGCGGATTATTTTCCGCACGTTCCCGGCGTTGAAAACGTCGGGCTAAATTCAATCGCCGCGATGCGGCGGAAACAGCCGTTCATCATTTGTATTGCCAACAACGTATTGCCAATCAGAATGGAGCCATCGGAATGTGTTGGCTTGATTCAATTACACAACGCCTTTGACGGCTTCGATGATTTGCTCTACGGAAATCAATACCAGATTTGCCGCCGCAGCCAGAGGCACATACGAATCAACCGCGCGAACCGAATTCAATCTGCCTTCAAACCCATTTTCCGCCAGCGCGGCAATGATGGCTTCGGCGATGCCTCCGCCAGTGGCGCGGCATTCGTCGGCAACGATGACGCGACCGCATTCGTCGGCGTGTCGTTTGACCGCTTCCATTGGCAGCGGATTCAGCCAGCGCAAATCCAGCACGCGAGCATTGATGCCGTGGTCTTCTTTCAGCTTTTTCGCCGCGCGCAAACTCAGCCGCAAACCGTTGGCGTAACTGACGATCAGTGCGTCTGTCGCATCGGGGTTGTAGACGCCGACTTCGCCAGGCAGCAGCAGCGAAGCTTCGCCGTTCGGCGCCGGGTAATCGCTCAGCCACAGGCCGTCGCCGTCGGCGTACAAATCTTTTTCGTGATAAAGCGCGATGGGTTCCAGGAAGACGGCGACTCGGCCACAGGCTTTGGCCGTGGCGACCAAACCGCGCAGCATTCTGGCGGCGTCGTCTCCACGTGAAGGCGTGGCCAGCAGCAAGCCCGGAATGTCTCGCAACGCACCAATCGAATTGTCGTTGTGGAAATGGCCGCCGAAGCCTTTTTGGTACGCCAGCCCCTGCACACGAACGACCATAGGGTTTGAAAACTTCCCGGACGAAAAGAATTGCAGCGAACAGGCTTCGCCGCGAATTTGATCCAACGCATTGTGCAGATAAGCCAAATATTGAATTTCAGGAATCGGCATCAAGCCGATCATTCCTGCGCCTTGCGCTGTGCCCAAAATCGTTGATTCATCCAGCAGCGTGTCGAAACAGCGCCCGATGCCGAATTTCTTTTGCAGCCCAGCGGTGACGTAATACACGCCGCCTTTTTTGCCAACGTCTTCGCCGAACGCCAGAACTTCAGGATAGCGCAGCATTTCATCAGCAAGCGCCGAGTTGATATGCGCGCCCATCGTTCGTTTTGTCGGCGTCGTGGTTTGCTCTGGCAAAGCGTTGTCGAACAATTTGGCGCGGGCTTCGCCGGAAGCTTGGGTTGAAGTTGTCGCGCGAATCGCCGATTCGTCATAAGGCGCAAGCGGCGCAATGACTTCGGCGGCGGTTGTCAGTTTCGGGCGGCAAATGGCTTCTTCCATCGCTTCGTTAATGCGCGATTGCACGTCGGCGACGATGGCTTGGAGTTCGGCTGGTGTGGCCGCGCCGGTTTCGATCAAACGCCGAGCATTGACCAGCAGCGGGTCTTTGGCTTCTTCGGCTTCAATATCCGCCAGCGTTCGATACGTCGTTTCAACATCGGTTCCAGCATGTCCCCACAACCGAGCCGTATGCAGATGCAGAAAAACCGGTTGGCGCAATTGGCGGCACGTGGCAACCGCTTTGCTGACAGTGTCGAAGATTTCGTCCAGTTCGCCCTTGGCATCGAAATAATGCAGGTGCGGCTGATTGCAGAACGAATCGTGAATCCAGTTGTTTGGCGTTGAAACGGAAATGCCGATGCCATTGTCTTCGCACAGGAAAATCACCGGAGCCGCGCCGCCTCGGCGAATGGCATATCGCGCGGAGTTAATTCCGGCCAGCGCTGTCGCGTGATTGGCTGAAGCGTCGCCGAAAGAACAAAGCACGATGGAATCATCACTCAAGTCTTCGGCTTTGCCAGTTCGTCGCGCGGTTCGCAGCGAAAACGCAAGCCCGGCGGCTTTGGGCACATGCGAAGCGATCGTGCTGGTTTGCGGCGGAACCCACATTGGGCGGCTGCCCCAAACCTTGTGGCGGCCTTCGGAAATCGGGTCGTCCTTTGAAGCGCAAAATGACAGCAGCGTATCGAAAATCACATCAATCTTTGCTTTGCGCGAACGCGCAGCCATCAATCCGCCTGACCGGTAATGCAGAAAGCAGGGATCGTCCAGACGAAGTGCTGCCCCGACTACCGCATTGTTTTCGTGGCCAGCGCTGCCGATTGTGTAAAAGCCTTCGTTACGTTTTTTCAGTTCGCGGGCGGCGACATCCAGCAAGCGACTGGTGACTTGATCCTCGAAAATTTCCAGCGCGCACTCGGCAGTCAGGTTGCTGCCAGCGCTCAATGCGTCTGTTGAAGAAAGAGCGCTGGCGCTGGCTTTTGCCGTCGCCAGATAGTCATTGAATCTGTTTTGAACGATTTCAACACGAGTCAAAGGGGTAGCCATAAATGTGATCCCAGTTAGTCAGTTCGCGGGAAGCGCGAAGCCTGAATGTTGGCAGAGATGTTGTCAAGGCCCTCTTTGAAGCTTGTCCGTCACAATGGCTGGATAATTTTTCAGATGATTTGAATCGGCAGTTCATGACGGGCGCGCAATAAAGGAATTTTGGCTGACAGTGTCAGGCAGTCCGTGGGGCCATCGCAGCAGCGTGTTAAGATGCGCGCGAAATCCAAGCATTTTACGAAATCTAAAATCTATTTCAGGAGCTCTTCGTGAACAAAAAAATCTTCACGCCTGTGTCCTTTTTGCTGATGGCGGTGACTGTTTGTTTGGTCGCCATCTGCTTTCAACTGACGTGTTCCGCCAATGCTGCCGACCAGTCTTATCTGCTGGTGTTGAACAAGGCCGAAAACACCCTGGCGATCATTGATCCGCAGGATTACAAAATCATTGCCAAAATCCCAACCGGCGAAGGCCCGCACGAAGTCATCGCTTCTGCCGATGGCAAGCTGGCTTTTGTTGCCAATTACGGCACGCAGCAAGTGCTTGGAAGTTCGTTGTCGGTGATTGATCTGGCGGCAAAAAAAGAACTGCGTAGAGTTGATCTGGGCGCGCTGAAACGGCCACACGGCATTATCGAAGTTGCCGGCAAGATTTACTTCACCTGTGAAGTCAACCGCGTGATTGCCCGGTACGATCCGGTTGCGGACAAGGTGGATTGGATTATGGGAACAGGGCAAGACGCGACGCACATGCTGGTGGCGACTGCTGACGCCAAACGAATTTACACCGCCAACATTCGCTCAAATACTGTGACGGTTTTTGATTCCACCACACCCCCGATGAAGGTCATTCAGATTCCCGTCGGCAATCAACCTGAAGCCATAGATCTTTCTCCCGATGGAAAAGAATTGTGGGTTGGGCAAAATACCGAAGGCAAAATCACGATCATTGATACGGCGACCAACAAAGTGAAAGAAAGCATTCAAACTGGCGGCGTTCCGATTCGCGTCAAATTCACTCCGGATGGAAAACGAGCCCTGGTTTCCAGTGCGCAGAGCGGG
>CAYLJQ010000539.1:0-5089 GCA_964383955.1 uncultured Heliomicrobium sp.
GTTCGCCGATGGCGCCTCCGGGTGTGGATGAAAGCACCTTGCCGCCCCCAGACAAAAGCGCGGACGGCATTGGCGTTTATGACCTTGAGCAAAACAAGATCGTACGAATTCTGGAAAGCGGTTCTGATCCGGAAAACTTCGACATCAGCAGCGATGGAAAAACTATTTTCGTTTCCAATGAAGATATTGGCGGCGTCAGCTTTGTTGATGTGGCAAGCGGAAAAGTGATTCAAACCATTCTGACTGGCGGCGAAGCCGAAGGCGTGGCGTTATCTCCTGACGGGAAACGTGTTTACACCACGGAAGAAAATGATGGAACAGTGACGGTCGTGGATGTCGCCGCGCGCAAAAAAATCAAAAGCTTCAAGGTCGGACGCCGTCCGCGCAACATCATTTTCATGCCGGATGGGAAACAAGCTTACGTTACAGCCGAAAACGACGGCACCGTTGCCGTATTTGATGGCGTGAAAAACACGCTGACGAAAACAATTCAGCTCGGCGCTGCCGGAGAAATTAAACCGATGGGGTTTGCGTTATCCCCGGACGCCTCGCAGCTTTATGTCAGCACAGGGCGTGGCAAGAAAGTGTTCGTCGTGGACACCAAAACGAATCAGCCGACGGCTTCGTTTGAAGCCGGCGTTCGCCCCTGGGGCATCGGGCTTTCGCCGGATGGGAAAACTCTGTTTACGGCAAACGGTCCTGCCAACGATATTTCCGTAATTGATGTTTCCGCTCAAACTGTAATCAAAAAGTTGACGTTGAAGGGAAGTCCGTGGGGAGTTATGGTGCTCAGCAAATAGCACCGTAGTTTTCCAGCGCCGCAAATGAAAATCGCCGGAACGATGAACTTCATCATTCCGGCGATTTTGTTTTGAGGATTGAAGCCAGCTTTAGAAGTTTAGTTTCAATCCCATCACGATACGACGCGAGTTGGCCGCTGAAGTGTAGGAGCCAAAGAGCGCGTTAACCTGATTGTTGTTCGCATCGAAGCGGGCAGTGGTGTCCACACCGGTAAATTGCGTGTGGTTGAAGGCGTTGTACATCTCCAATCGGTATTGGAGCCGCACCTGGCCTTCGCGCGCCAGATTGAAGTTCTTGAACAACGAAATGTCCCAGTTGTTCGTGCCCGGCAAGCGGAACAGGTCTTTTGCAGCGTTGCCGCGACCGAAATCACCCGCTGCGGTGGGGGGAAGAAAGGCGTTGACATTCAAATGGCAACCGCCAACCGCCGTTGTCTGAGCCGCCGTATTCGTTGCGGCAAAGGCGTGACCGCAGATCGAATTGCGTTGATCTCTGGGCAACACCGGATCGGCAATCAGCACGACGCGGCTGTCCACGCCCGCGCCGCCGCCGCCAACCAAATCACGCGCTGCGACCAGTGCGTAACCGACGCCAGATGGCGCGCCGCTGAGGAACGAAGTAATTCCTGATAGTTCCCATCCGCCAAAGGCCGTCCGCGACACGGCGTTGTCCCAATATTTGCTCAGGCTGGGAATCCGGTACACGTAATTGACGACGAAATTGTGCGTCCGGTCGAAATTGAATCGCCCGTAATTTCGCACTTTGCGATCAATGAAAGGATTGATTGCGTCGTTGTTTCCGTTGACCAGACTCATGGCCTTCGACCATGTGTAGCTGACGCCAAACGACAGGCTGGTGGACATGCGGCGATTCAACTGCGCTTGCAGCGCGTGGTAGTTGGAATTACCGCCGGTTTCGATCAACTGAATGTCGGCGTAACCTTTGATCGGACGCAGGAAGTTGTCCGGCAACGGCGTCGTACCGCCCGCCACAGTCGGATCAATGCTTGAAGGCAGGAAACGCGCGCCATAAGGCACGGCGTTCAGGCTCAAGCGTTGCAGCAGATGCCGCGCCGTTGAACCGACATACGCCACATCCACCACCGTGTTGAAGCCGATGTCGCGCTGCACGCCCAGGCTGAAGTTGTACACGGCAGTCGGGTCAAACGTCGAATTGACTGCATTGACGCCCGGTGGGTTGATGCTCAAGGGAGTCGCCAGCAAATCCGTAATGCTGGTGAAATTGGCTGTTGCCGTAATCAGATTGGGCGGCTGTTCGACTTGTTGCAGCACCTGATCGTCGTTGAAGCGGTCGTAAAACACGCCGATGCCGCCGCGAATCGAAGTTTTGCCGTCGCCAAATACATCGTATGCAAAACCCAGGCGAGGTCCGACCTGGATCGGAGGCGTTTTGAAAACGCGCTCCTGCACAGTGCGCATACCCTGAAATCGTGTTCCGCTGCCGTCCGCAAAGGTGCCAATCTTGACAGATGGCAGGATGGCGCCCGTTACAGGGTTGCGTCCCACGCGGTTGGCGCCCGAACAAGGGTTGCTCGTCAGGCAATGCGGTGTGATAAGCGCAGGCTGTTTTGTGGCGTCATACAGCGAAGGATCGAAATAAACCAGACTGTCGCCTTCGGCGTAGGTCGGTTCGATGTAATAGAACCGCACTCCACCATCCACCGTGAAACGGCGCGTGACTTTCCAATTGTCCTGCACGAACCATTCGATATTGCGGTAACGCGCGTGACCGTCAAGCTTGTTGTTCGCCTCGGTGTAGGAGTTGACCGAACCGATCAGCGCATTGGCGAACGGATGATTGGTGTCGAGCGGATTATTGACGTTGCGGTCGAAGTTGAACGTCCCGTTGAAGGCCGCCGAACGCGCCGCGTTACGTGTGGTGTATTCAAAGTAAAAGCCGGCTTTGACGTTGTGGTTGCCTTTGACCCACGAAATGTTATCCGAGTAATTCCAGATGTTGTTCGTGCCAAAGAAGGGAAAGCGCTGTTCAATGTTGAACTGCGTTGCATTCGGAAGACCGCCGAAGGTCGCATTCGGAATCAGCCGCAACGGATTTGCCGCCGGGAAAAACTGCGGCAAGGTTAAACCGAGTTTGACGCGGTCGTTGCGGTCAATGCCTTCCTGATTGAGCGGGCTGACTGTTTGCAGGGCGCGATTGATGCCAAAGGTGAATTCGTTGGTCAACGTCGGCGCGAAAGTGTGAATCAACGTGCTGACCAGGCCGCGGCTTTCAATCTGATACTTGATCGGGAATTGCGGCCAGACGTTGGACGCCAGCACGAAATTGAAGTCGCCTTTGAAGGCTTCGTAGTTTTGAATGCCCCGCGCATAGAAAGTGGTCTTTGGCGAGATGTTCCAATCCATCCGCAAAATCTCTTCGCGGCGCGGTTGATCCACCTGGCTCTGAAAAACATTGTTGTAGTTATAGCCGACTGTTGCCGGATTGATGTTGGGCAGCGGGAAAATGCTCAGCAGTTTCTGGCCGTTGAGATCAATGCGGTTGGTGGGAATCTTGTTGCCAGGAAAACACGCTGTTGTGTCGGTCAACGTGCAAGCGCCAGTCTTTTGCGGGTCGCGCACCGGAATCAGACGCCCGTTGGTGTCCAGGCTTTGGGAAAAGTCGCCCGCGCGTTCCAACGCCGTCGGGTAAGTAATCGTGCCCTGTCGTGTCGGGTAAATGCGGGGCAAATATTCCTGGGACCAGAAGAAAAACAGCTTGTCCTTATTTTTGTTAAAGCCCGTGCCCGGAATATACACAGGCCCGCCAATGTTGCCGCCCCAATAATTGAATCGGTAACGCGGTTTCGCTTGATTGCGCAAATTGTTGAAAAATTCGTTGGCGTTGAATTGTTCGTGGCGTTTCAGATAAAAGCCCCCGCCGTGAAAATCGCGCGTGCCGTTTTTGATGACCACGTTGATCGTGCCGCCGCTGCTGCGGCCATATTCGGCCTGATAGTTGGTTTGCAGCACTTTGACTTCGCCAATGGCGTCCAGTCCGGGCGCCAGATACGGCCCTAGTTGCGAACCGGTATCAAGCGAAGACACGCCGTCCAGCGTCAGATTGATTGTGCCGGGGCGGCTGCCGTTGATGCTGACATTGACCAGATTGTTCCAGCCGGGCGCTTCGCGGTTGGCAGTGTCAACGACGCCGGGCAGCAAGCGAACCAGACCCATGTAATCGCGGCCTTTCAGCGCAATGCTTTGAATCTGTTGCTCGTCAATCAATCCGGCGCGTTCGGCGCTTTCGGTTTTTACCAGCGCTTGTTCGGCAGTCACCGTGACTGTCTGGCTGACATCGCCGACTTCCAGGACGATTTTGCGAACGGCGACGCGTTCGTTGGCGGTCAGAATGATCCCTCTTTGTTCGAACTTTTTGAATCCGCTAGCCGAAACGGTCAGCGAGTATGTTCCGGACAACAATTGCGGCACGACGAAATTGCCGTCGTTGTCGGAAGTAATTTCACGCACCAAAGCCGTTTCTTCATTGGTTACTACGATTTTGGCATTTGGCACTACGCCTCCGTTGGAATCGGTGAGCGTGCCGGAAATTTGTCCGGTCAAGCCCTGGGCGAAAACAGAGAGAGAAAGAACTGTTGCTGAGAACACAGCTAAAGACAATTTCAGCAAGCGTCGTATCATAGCTCCTCCTAACGGGGTATTAGGGCTGTAATCCAGCCGGGGTCAGCGGGGAATTACGCCTGAAAATAAACGCAATAACTTCCGTGATTGCGTTGATCTCAGAAGTAACAGCTTCTGAATTCATCTGGGACCAGCAAAGCAAAAAATTGTCATCCTGTTGTTTCCAGGAAGATTGGTAAGACCTACTTAGGATGTGTAAATAGTATAGCCGGAGCAGAACGGAAGCAAGATTTCCGGCACCCAAAGGACAAAAAAATGGTCTGAAATAATTATGGACGGCAAAAATTGGGCTGTGGATTTATCGCGGTTTACCCGAACGCTTGCGGTGCAACTTGCTTAACTTGCTTTGCGGTGCCCGGAAGCCTTAGCCCAGGCATCGCAAAGCAGAGTTGGGCGAAACAGAGGCAGAGTTTATGCAACGCTTTATTGAGGGGCGTGCGCAATTACTCAGTGCCTTCTGGTTTAAATTCGTCCTAGAAAAAACAAAATCAGGACGATCAGTAAAATGAGGCCAATTCCGCCGCTTGGGTAATAGCCCCAGCCCCGGCTATGCGGCCAACTTGGGATTGCTCCCAGGAATAACAGGATCAGGATGATGAGCAGAATGGTTCCGATTGTCATCGATGGTT
>CAYLJQ010000540.1:0-1501 GCA_964383955.1 uncultured Heliomicrobium sp.
TTGAAAGCTTAGACATAATCCCTTCTCTGATTTTTTAGATTTTGATTGTGAATGGCGTTGGAAGTAGGCGCGTAAAGTAGCACATCAAAGCGTGATGAGCAAAAGCTGCGCGCGGTGGATGCTGTTATTCTCGATCTCAGATGTCAACGACTATGGGGACAACCTGCATCAGTTGGTGTTAAACGATTATATTGAACTATATCCCACACTTTTCCCCGGTGCATGATTAATAAGGGCCTGGTTTTCTGTGGAATTCTGCATTTTTTGGGCGCATAAATTTGACTGTCGAGTCGCATTTCCCCTAGACTGCTCCGCGTTGTTGATGAAGGCTCACTTTACCTTCATCATCATTGTTTAGCGGCAGGCTCTTCACAGATTTACCCAAAGTATTGCCGCAATGCGAACTACATTCAATTTTCAACCAAGAGCTTCTAGGGTTTCGATGCGTAGCCCGTTAAGGCTCCACCCATCCTGTCCTGAACTGACTTCAGCGTATGCAAGTCATGACCAAGCACAGTATTGAGTGGAAAGCCACGCTTTGCGCTCAGATAGATTGCTGAACAAATGCGAGGTCACTCGCCGGAGAAATCAAACATGCATTCCACAAACACACACCGAAGATCCATCCGCAGACTCTTGTCAGTCTGGCCTTTAGTTTTAATTGTATCGCTAGCCTGTGCGACAGCTTGGTTGATTGGACCGGGCGTCAAGCAGTTTCGCTCAGCCAAAGCAGCTTTTTTTGCTACCCGGTTAGTCGCTCCAGGCGGGTCCGATAGTGGAGATTGCACGGGTGCCCCTTGCGCTACTATCAATTATGCAATCGGCCAAGCTGTGTCGGGCGATACGATCAGCGTAGCGGCAGGCACATATAATGGGCCTCAGGTGTTAATCAATAAATCGGTGAATGTCATTGGCGCAGGTGCAGCCATAACGATTATTGACGGTTTGGGTGCCGCCCCTCCAACGGGTGGATTAGTGCGTATAGAGCCACCGCTGGGCGACACAGGAAACGTAATGTTCTCGGGCTTCACGATTACCAACCCCGGCACTGGCGGAGGAACAAAAGCCGCCATTTTCGCCAAACCCCTTGATCCAGCGACGACCGCAACGATTTCAAACACCAAGATTCTTGGAGTCAACTCCGGCGACACTGGCATTTATTCCTATCGCTCCCGCGGAGCGGTTGTCTTCGACCACAATGAAATTACCAACGTAGCCTTCAATGGGGTTTTGATCGAAGAGCCACTCAACTCGACTGATGTCCATCACAACATAATCTCCGTCACTGGGCCCAGTTCGTCATACTTCAACATGACCTACGAATCGATTGACGTCACGACTTTGCAGCGCGTGGCTGACAACACGATTAACGGGCCGCTCGCCACGGCAATCACTTTCAACACTGCCCCTACGTTTGTGTCCGGCCCCGCGCGCTTTGGAAAGTACACGAATGTCCAAATCACCAATAATGTGATTACTCAACTGGCAGCGGCCAGGAGCG
>CAYLJQ010000540.1:1511-5083 GCA_964383955.1 uncultured Heliomicrobium sp.
GGAGCGGCATCGCATTGCTTAACGACACTACTGACACGACCGGCGTTCTCGGTGGAATTGAAAACCCTGTCATTACCGGCAATAACATCACCGGAACGGGGGCCGCCACCAGCAACGGCATTAGATTCCGCGGGCTGGTGACTAACGCCACTATCACCAGCAACAACCTCAGAGCCGTTGCCCGTGGCTTCTTTGGCGAAGTCGTTAACACACACTCCGCCACAGGAATACAGGCGCATTTCAACAACATTGTTGGCAATGTCAGTGGTATGGAGTGGAACGGTACTGCGTCAGTGAACGCTGAAAACAATTGGTGGGGTTGCAACTACGGACCGGGATTAGGGGGAATTGGTTGCACTGGGACGCCGAATGGACTGGGCGGCACTGGCGTCGCAAATATTGATGCCGATCCCTGGCTGAGGCTTGGCATTGCTGCCGCCCCCAACACAATCGGAATTGGCGGCATGTCCAACCTGACCGCTGATCTAACTATCAATTCAGCCAGCACTGACACGTCCGGCTCAGGCAATATTCCCAACGGCACACCCGTCGCCTTCGCCGGCGTGAATGGCACCGTCTCGCCTGCAAACACTACAACAACCTCCGGAAAAGCCAATTCCGTTTTCACCGCCACCGCGGGGGGAGCGGGAAGCGCTTCGACGACAGTTGATTCGCAGACAGTTTCAGCATCCATCACAGTTACGCAGGCAGCTGCCATTACGTGCCCTGCGAACATCGTTGTGAGCAATGACCCCAATCAATGCGGAGCCGTTGTCACTTTCGCCCCCACGGCGAATGGCGCTCCGGCTCCCACTGTCGTGTGCAGCCCACAGTCTGGTTCCTTTTTCCCGGCAGGCACGACAACCGTCACCTGCACTGCATCGAATGGCGCCGGGCCAGATGCAACCTGCAGCTTTACGGTCACCGTGAACGACACGCAACCACCAACAATTACATGCCCGGCAAATGTCTTCGTGGGCGCGACAGGTACTTCGGCGGTTGCAACCTATAACCCGCCCACGGTTTCGGACAATTGTCCTGGCGTTACAGTCGCCTGCACACCGCCTTCCGGCAGCAGCTTCAATGTCGGTGTGACGACGGTTAGCTGCACGGCCACGGATGCTCGTAGTAATACGGCTACTTGTTCGTTCCAGGTGACTGTCAACCGAGTCACCGCTTCAATCAGTGATCCGCTGGCTTGCACAGGCCCCGGTAATGAACTGACCGTGACGCTGAACATCACCAATAATGGCAACGTCAACCAAACGGTCTCCGATACGACAACATTCACGAACTTTGTTGGCATCCCAGGTTCCTGCACGACGAATGTTGCCGGAGCAACCTGTACCGTGACGGCGACCGGCGTTTCCTTCAATGGAACCTTGACTCCTGGACAAACGGCGGTCATCACTTACAAAGGCCAAGCCAGTGATCTGGCTCTTGCTGGTTCTCAGGCTTGCGCGAACAATTCCGTGACCTTTAATGGAGGCCCAGCGGTAACCGTTTCTGCCTGCGCCACAATCAATTGTCCGCCGGTTGGTCCGGGAAGCATCTTCCCAGCTTCTTCTGAAGCAAGCGATCAGAATGCAGGATCGGTGTTGATTTACAATATCTACACTTCTGGCGCGACTTCGGCGAATACACAGAATACGCGGATCAACATCACGAACACTCATTTATCGCTCCCAGCTTACGTCCATTTGTTCTTCGTGGCGGAAGGCTGCGCGATTGCAGATAGCTACATCTGCTTGACCGGAAACCAGACCGCCAGCTTCCTGGCCAGCGATCTTGATCCGGGAACGACAGGGTATCTGGTTGCGATTGCTGTCAATCAGATTGGCTGTCCGACCAGTTTCAATTACCTGATTGGCGATGAGTACGTGAAATTCACGACCGGCCACGCAGCAAACCTCGGCGCAATTGCGTTCTCGCAATTGGCTGGCGGATTGCCGTTGTGCGACGGCAACTCGAACACGGCGGCAATCAATTTTGACGGCATCAGCTACAACCGGACTCCGGCGACGCTGGCGCTGGACAATATTGGATCGAGAGCCGACGGCAACGACACGTTGCTGATCGTCAACCGCATCGGAGGCAATCTGGGCATCGGAGCTTCCTCGCTCGGAACGTTGTTCGGCATCTTCTACGACGACGCCGAAAACGCGCTGAGCTTCTCTGTAACCGGAGGCTGTCAGTTGCGAAATTCGCTCACCAACAACTTCCCGCGCATCACGCCAAGGTTTGAAACCTTCGTGCCCGCAGGAAGAACCGGTTGGCTGAAAGTCTTCAACCAGACCGGAGCGGTCGGCATTACGGGCGCAGCGATCAACGTCAACCCGAACGCGGCCAGTAGCGCAGGAGCCTTTAACCAAGGACACAACCTGCATCACCTGACGCTGAACAACCAGATGAGCTACATCATCCCTGTCTTCCCGCCAAGCTGTTAATGTCATCAGGTAGAGACGCAAAATCTTGCGTCTCTACCTGAAAACGCCAAAGGATCGAGAGTGAGGAATCACTCTCGATCCTTTGGCGTTTTCAGGATCAGATTGTTTCAGGTTGTCAGGCCGCGGCAGCAACGGCTTTTTCAGCGGCATCTTTCATGCCGTTGGCAACCAGAAAGTTCAGGCCGGATTCGCGCAGCACGCGTTGGCCTTCTTCGACATTGGTGCCTTCCAGGCGAACGACAATGGGGACTTTGACGCCCAGATTGTTCACTGCGCCGACGACTCCGCGCGCAACCATGTCGCAGCGCACGATGCCGCCGAAGATATTGACTAGCACTGCTTTGACATTTTCATCCGCAAGCAAAATGCGGAAAGCATTTTCGACGCGTTCCTGCGAAGCGCCACCGCCAACATCCAGGAAGTTTGCCGGTTCGCCGCCGGTCAGTTTGATGATGTCCATCGTGGCCATCGCCAAGCCTGCTCCGTTGACCATGCAGGCAATGTTGCCATCGAGCTTGATGTAGTTCAGATCGAATTTCGAGGCTTCGATTTCCAGCGGGGCTTCTTCGTTCAGATCGCGCAAGCTGTCGAATTCTTTGTGACGGAACAGCGCGTTGTCATCGAAATTCACTTTGGCGTCCAGCGCGTAAAGCTCGCCGTCTTCGGTCAGCAGGAAGGGATTGATTTCCAGCAGGGAAGCGTCCAATTCGACGAAGGAACGATAAAGGGCCAGCAAAAATTTAGTGGCTTTGCCGATCAGTTCCGGCGCAAGCCCCAAACCAAAAGCCAGCTTGCGGGCCTGAAACGCCTGCATGCCAACAGCCGGATCAATGTGTTCCTTCAAAATCTTTTCAGGCGTATGAGCGGCGACTTCTTCGATGTCCATTCCGCCAGCCACAGAAGCCATAAAGACCAGTTTCGATTCGGCGCGGTCCAGCAGCATTCCCAGATAAAACTCTTGTTTGATCTTCAATCCTTCTTCGATCAACAGCGTGTGAACCGTGCGGCCTTCAGGGCCGGTTTGATGCGTCACCAGATTCATTCCCAGAATCTGTTTGGCAATGTTGGTCACATCTTCAGCGGTTCTGGCCAGCTTGACGCCGCCGCCTTTTCCGCGCCCACCGG
>CAYLJQ010000541.1:0-5075 GCA_964383955.1 uncultured Heliomicrobium sp.
CAAATACCATTTTTCTGGCACGGAAATGATTAAGTTACTTAGCCTTGAAAAAAGTTTGTGCTAAGATTCGCACGCTTTTCACGGCCTTTGGATCACCTAGCAACTAGGCTGGTTCAAAGTTATGCTCCAAATTCTAAACTCGTATGGAGCACCCCATAAAAACGTTGCCACGTACGTATATTTTAAGACTTGAGCCTCATTGAGATCCGTTTTGAACCTGTTTCTGCAGGTATTCAGCGAATCAAACCTATTTCACGCGAACTCAGTGGGTTTCTGGGCGGCCCCGTGCCCGTCGGTTTCACCAATAATTAAGCAATAACATCGGGAGGACTTTATGCCCATTCACGGCGATGGAGAAGCTTCGAGCAAGGTTTCAAACCGAAGCAAACTGGTAATAATCATGAAACGGTTGGCGTTACTTGCTTTTGTTGCGATTGGATTGATGTTTGCGCTGGACCGGTTTGGCACGTTTGATGCTTTTGGCCAAAAAGCATCCCGTCGAATCTTCAAACCGGCCGTCCCCGCTTCAGTCAATGCGGACGATTGCAGCTATGTAAAATCCCCTGGCGATTACACAGACGTGACAATTCGTCATCGCAATGCGGTTTCCCAGCTCACCGAATCGGTTGCGGCACGGTTCGAACAGGAAGGCGTTGCCCTTGTTCCGCCACAAAATATGCCCCGCAAGAACTTTGTTGATGATCTGATTTTCGACAAAATGCAAAGCGCAGGCGTGGAATCAGCGCCGAACTGCACGGACGAAGAATTCATCCGCCGCATTTATCTGGACCTGACAGGGCGCATTCCCTCCCCGGCAGACGTCACAAATTTCCTGAAAGACCAAACACCGAACAAGCGCGACATTCTGATTGATTCACTGATCAATTCGTCGGAGTTTGTTGATAAATGGACGATGTTCTTTGGCGATTTATACAAAAATACGTCAGCTTCCAACAACATCAACCGTTTTGTCGGTGGCCGCGAAGCGTTCTACCGATTCATTCGCGATTCGATTGAAGACAACAAGAGTTATGCGCAGATGGCCAGCGAGATCATTTCCGCTCGCGGAGACAGTTACGTTGATGGCCAGACGAATTTCATGATCGGCGGCTTTGTTCCGATGGGACCGGCCCAGGACACATACGATGGTTACGCTGTGCAAACGGCGCAAACCTTCCTGGGGTTGAGTTCGATGGATTGCCTGCTTTGCCACGACGGAGCCGGCCATCTGGATGCGGTCAACTTGTGGGGCTCGAAAGTCACTCGCGCTGATGCCTGGGGTATGGCGGCGTTTTTCGCGCGAGTTCGCCGTCAAACCGTTACTGTCGGAACCCTTCAAAAGTATATGCTGACGGAAGCAGCGACCGGCGAATACGACCTGAACACCAACAACGGCAACCGCAGTTCTCGCCTGCCAATGGGTAGTCAGCGCAACGTTGCACCGAAATATCTGTTCGGCAGTCGCGGCAGTGTTGCCAACGGTGCAGACCGGCGCACCGTCCTGGCGCGCTACATTACCGAAGACCCTCAATTTGCTCGTGCAACGGTCAACTACCTGTGGGAAAAAATGATGGTCGAAGCCCTCGTTTCTCCCTCCAGCACCTTTGATCTGGCTCGATTGAATCCCGACGAACAGCTTCCGGATGGCTGGTCACTGCAACCGAACAACGCTGAATTGCTGGAAGCGTTGACGCAGGAATTCATCAACAACAATTACAATCTGCGCCACATCATCCGTTTGATCGCACAGTCTTCCACTTACCAGCTTTCCTCGAAGTATCCCGGAACCTGGAAAATCGAATATGTGCCGCTGTACGCACGCAAGTTCGCTCGCCGCCTGGATGCCGAAGAGCTTCACGATGCCGTCGTCAAAGCAACCAATTTGCCGCCGGTGACAAACGCCATCACAGCAAACGGAACGCCTGTTTCGCCGCGAATGATTGGCTTCCCAATCATTGACGAAGCAAACACGAAACTGAGAGAGGTTCAGTGGGCCATGCAATTACCGGAGCCGCGCGAACCGCGCTTCGGGCAACAGAACGGCTCGTCGGCCAACATCTTGAATACGTTCCTGCGCGGTAACCGCGATGTGAATTTCCGACAAGCAGATTCATCCATCCTGCAGGCGTTGAACATGATGAACAACGACTTCATACGGATGCGTTCGGTTTATATTGCCAACAGAGCATCCAATGACGCAGGGAACAGTTCGGAAGGCTACATCGCGCCGATTTCTGGCTACAACACCGAAAAGATCAGTTCGACGGTCAAACGGGTGATGGAAACTCCTGGGATGACCAACGAGCAGATCATCACGGAGCTTTACCTGAATACCTTGTCGCGCAATCCAAAACAAAGCGAAATCGCCAAAGTGCTGCCCTACTTCACTTCGATGGGCAAGCAGGGCGCGATTGAAAGCCTGCAATGGGTGCTGCTGAACAAAGTGGATTTCTTGTTTAATTACTAAGCTGGCCGATACGGCTGAACTTCAGATAGGAGAGACAAAATGAAAGATCATCTTCAACCTGATCATTCTTGCGATGTTTGCAAACCGTTGCGGCCAGTTAATTCCGGACTCTTCGGTGGAGGCCCGGTTCTGGGACGTCGCGACTTTTTCAAAATTGCCGGCACTGGCGTCGCCGGTTCTTTCGTCGTTCCGATGTTTGCAAAAGAGGCGAAAGCCGACACGGCTGCCGGCGGCGAAATTTACGGGCGGGCGCGCAATCTGATTTACATTCACATGCAGGGCGCACCAAGCCACGTGGACACCTTCGATTTGAAAGTTGGCGGTTGGACACCTGCCGATTTCACGCCTGAAGTACTGGGCAGTGGCGTTTTATTCCCCAAAGGACTGATGCCAACCATCGCTTCCCAAATTCAGCACATCGCCACCATTCGCAGCGTTCGCGCGCCAGCCCTGGTGCATGGACTGCAACAGATTTGGACGCAGATTGCGCGAAACCCAACTTCGCTGATGGGCAAAATCGCGCCGAACATTTGCGCGGTTGTCGCCCGTGAATTCGAATCGCAGCGAACTTCAGCCCAAAAGCTGCCCGGATTTGTATCGCTAAATGGTGGCAGCGTTGTCAGTTCAGGCTATTTCAGTGCGCGCTATTCTCCATTTGCGGCGAATGGCTCCACAGGCGGATTGGGCAACCTGACCAACTTCGCTGGGCAAACAACCTTTGATCGTCGCTACCAGATGCTGCAAGAACTGGATGGCGAAAACCGCCTCAACTCGCCGCTGGGGGACCCGGTGCTGGATATGGACAGTTTCTACCAGCAAAGCCGCGGCATGATGTACAACCCTGAAGTTGATGCTGTTTTCCGCCTGACTGCTGCGGAAACTCAGCGTTATGGCGTGAACAACACTCAAACAGGCTTCGGCAACGCCTGTTTGACGGCGCGCAACCTGATTAAATCCAATCTGGGAACGCGCGCCATTATGATCAGCATTGGCGGTTGGGATAATCACACCAACATTTATGCGGCAAACGGCATTTATGCCCCAGCGCGCCAAATGGACAAAGGCCTGGGTGAGTTGATCAAGGACTTGGCAACGACACCAGGAGTCAACGGCGGCACGTTGCTGGATGAAACCTTGCTTGTCTGGCTGGGGGAATTTGGCCGGACAGTCAGAACCGCCAATGGAAGTTCTACACCGGGCTTGAACAGCGGCGCAGGCCGCGATCATTATTTCCAGCAGTTTGTGTGTTTTGCGGGTGGTGGAGTCAGTGGCGGTCGTGCCATTGGCGCAAGCACCAGTGATGGTTTTTCGGTTCAGGATCCCGGCTGGTCAGAAGGCCGTCCGGTCGTCAACGAAGACATCGCTGCGACAATCTATTCCGGTTTGGGAATTGATTACACCAAGGTTCTGCACGACGATCCGTATCAGCGCGGTTTTGAATACGTTCCCTTCGCTGCGCAAGGAGCCTGGAAACCTGTCAAGGAAGTGTTCCAGCGCAGCGCAGCGCCCGAACGTCCCAGGATCACTCCGCGCAGACGCTAATCTGAAAATTTTCAACTTCCGGCAGTGAATGCTCTGCCGTTCATAACTTGTACAACAACCACCGCTCACGCGATTGCTCGCGTGAGCGGTTTTCTTTTATGGAGAACGCAATGACCAATCAAGAATTGATCGAACAGTTTGAAAATCTGACGCTTCAACCCGAGGCGTTTTCTCATCGGGAGCACGTCCGGCTAGGTTGGATTTACTTGAGCAAATACCCAGCGCCAACAGCACTTTCCAGGTTTTGCGAAGGCTTGAAGCGGTTTGCGGCTTCAGTTGGCAAGCCGGATCGCTATCACGAAACTGTCACCTGGGCATATTTGCTATTGATTCATGAACGGATGGCCAAAAACGGAGCTTCGGAATTGTGGGAAGCGTTCGCTGAGGCAAATGCCGATTTGCTCAATTGGGAAGCAAACATTTTGAAGCGATATTACCGCGAGGAAACGCTGGAATCGGATCTGGCAAAACGAGTGTTTCTCTTTCCAGACAAATAGGCTTTGGAATCCCTGCCAAACAAAAATCCCTCGTGAAGAAGCGGCTTCACGAGGGATTTTTGTCTCATTACAGTTGGTTTATCCAGCGTAAGAGTGCAAGCCCGGCAGAATGTAGCTGACTCCCAGATACGTGAAAATCACCAGCAGGAAGCCTACCAAGGCAAAATAAACGCTTCTGCGGCCAGACCATCCGTGGGCAATGCGCGAATGCAGGAAACCGCCATACGCGAACCAGGCCACCAGCGCACCGGTTTCTTTCGCGTCCCATCCCCAATAACGTCCCCAGGATTCATTCGCCCAAACCGCGCCGGTCACCAGCAGAATCGCCAGCCCCGCAAAGGCGACACCGACCAGCTTGTAAATCAGACTGTCAATGCGTTCCAGCGCTGGCAGTCGTTCACGGATTTTTTCGGTTCGGAAACTAAACAGCATGATGAAGCACAGCACCACCACCAATGAAATCATCGCCGCAATTTCAACCGGATTGCCTTTCAAACTGAAAATCAGCGAGTCTCGATTTGAGGCCAACCAGTTGCCGCCGATGGCAACAATGTCTTCGACAGACTTCC
>CAYLJQ010000542.1:0-5074 GCA_964383955.1 uncultured Heliomicrobium sp.
TTTCGATTGACGGAGTTCAATGTTAAGGCGATACTCCGCGCCGTCGTTAGCCCTGTCACAAAAACAAATGGCTCAGCCTATTGATCTGTCATTTGAATCTGTAAGCAACAAATCACTTCTCAATCGGAGGAAGAATGCCTGCCAAGAAGAATAGTTTACCAACGCCACCTGACGATCAGGTGATTATCAATGGCATCAGCGGTGACACAGGGGATTACCTGGTTAAACCGGTTTCGGTTACCGAGATCGCCAAAGCGATGCGCGATTTCAAGCCGTCCGAAGACGAAGCCGCCAAAGAAAAAGCCGTCAAACGCCGCCAGGCCAAATCCGGCCAGGAGGTTCTGGGCTTGCCGGAAGGCGTTGACCCGCTGGATTTCTGGGATACGGGCTGGGCGATTGTCTTTCATAAAGACGAAGATCCGGAAGTCAAAAAGGCGTTGCGCCCACTGTTCGATCATCGTCTGAAGATGATCCGCGACGAGTTTCAAGCCGACGACGCCGCCAAAATCGTCAAATGGATTGAAGATTACAACGGCCAAGGCGCGCGCGAATGGTTGATCAAAAACAAAGCTGATTTCGCCACGGTCGAACCAACCTGCATGCCGTATTACATTTTGCTGGTTGGCAGCCCGGAAAAAATCTCTTTCCGCTTCGGTCATTTGCTTTCCGCTGGCTACGCGGTTGGGCGACTCTATTTCGACAAAGTTGACGATTACAAAGCCTACGTCAAAAGCGTGATTGATTACGAAACCGCCAAAGGCAAACCTGCTCCAACCAGCAAAGACATCGTGTTGTGGGGACCCAGGCAGAAAAACGATGGCGCAACCAAAATGAGTTCTGAGCTATTGGTCAAGCCGCTGTCGGATGAAACCCAGACAAAGGTTTATGAACGGCTCTTCCGCAAAGACAAGATCAAGTTCAATAAAAAGCTGATTCTTCCGGACGATTCCAAAAAAGACGCTTTGATGAATGTCTTCAAGCGAAAGAAAAATGCTCCCGCACCTTCGCTGTTGTTCACAGCCAGCCACGGTGTCGCCTGGAAAAATGACAACCCGCTTCAAAAAACGGCGCAGGGAGCGCTGCTTACCCAGGATTATTTCGGCTTGAGCGCCGGGCCGTTGAAGCCGGAGCATTACCTGTCGGGAAGCGATCTGACCGCCGATGTAAATCTGTTTGGAATGATTTGTTTCCTGTTTGCCTGCTACGGCGCGGGAACGCCGAACGAAAATCGTTTCAAATTTCAACAAAATGAAGTTCCCGCCGTGCCTGACAAACCCGTTTTCTCGAAACTGCCGCAAGCAATGCTGAGCCATAAAAACGGCGGCGCTTTGGGCGTGTTCGGCCATGTCGAACGCGCCTGGCAAACTTCGATTGTCACTGCCGCAGTCGGAAAACAATTACAGCCATTTGAAGATGCGTTTTACACGATCCTGAGCGGGCGTCCGCTTGGCCATGCGCTGACAGGTTTTGTCAGCCGAGCCAACGAAATGTCCCGTTTGCTGACGGATAAAATGGATCAAGGCAAAGCCTCTGACCCGGAAATGGCCGGTTTGTGGCTGACGCGCAACGATGCCGAAACCTTCATCTTATTTGGCGACCCGGCGGTGCGTTTGCGCAAGGAGGATTTGCAGTGAACGGGCAAACAGGGAGCGGACAACCGGGAACTGATTTATGTTGGATTCGCATTCGCATCTTTGGCCTGGATGCAGACGGGTTGTACCGCATTGAAGCCGAACTGGATGACGGCAGTTGGCATAAACAGATGATGAAATTGGGCGACGAAGAGGAGCAGGAATTGCTTCGCCGCCGCGATTTGGGCACAAAAAGTTACGGCCAATATCTGTACCAGTTGCTTTTTCTGAAGCCTGCAAACTCTGACGGCAGCCCTGCGGAACAAAGCCTGCACAACGTTTTCCAGAAAGCCTGGGGACGCGCGCAAATGTGCCAGCAGAAAGAGCTGCGCGTTCAGTTGTGGATTTCGGAAGAATGCAGCGAGCTTCATCGCATTCGTTGGGAACGCCTGTACGTGCTGTTTGACGACAAATGGCGGTCACTGGCGAATTTCGCTCAAACGCCATTTTCACGGTTTACCCGCCTGCCAATCGCCGAACCTCCATTGGCAGCGGACGAACGCCCGTTGAAAGTCCTGCTGGCAGTTTCAAACCCCAGCAACCTGGCTGATTTAGGCGACGATTCCGAAGCGCCGCCTTTGGCCGAAATCAAAGTCGAGCAGGAGATTCGCAACTTCTATGAAGCCGTTAAGGACATCGGCGATATTGAAATTTCCATCATGTCTGGGCGCACTGAATTGAGCGAAGAATTACTGGCCAAGCTGAAGCCGCCAAAGTTTCGCTTGATTCCGGGCAACACCACCATCAGCCAGATTCAAAAACAGTTCAATCATCACGTGCTGCATTTTCTGGGACACGGAGTTTTTGAGCGCGTGCCGCCGCCAGCCAACGACGAGGGGGAAACAACGCCACAGCCCAGGCAACGAGCGCGCAGAGCGACGCTGCTGGTGCTGGAGGGGGAAGACGGAAAATTTGTCAAAGTTCCAGACGACCAGATTGTCAGTTACCTGGTTCATCGCGGAACGTTGCCGCGACTGGTGTTCCTGTCGGCTTGCGACACGACGAAATTCGACGAACGCAATCCAAGTCCGTTTACAGGCCTTGGGCCAAAACTGGTCGCCGCCGGTTTTCCAGCGGTTGTGGCTATGCAGGATCAAGTGCCGATTACGATGGCGCGCGAACTGGTCGAAAACTTTTACAGCAATCTGCTGCGCGAAGGCGTAATTGATCTGTCGCTGAATCGTTCGCGGTTATTCACTTTTGATCAGGAAGCGTTGCTCGATAGCTGGACGATTCCTGTGTTGTTTATGCGGACGCCGCGCGGGCGTTTATTCACCGCCAACCGCGAGCGGGAAATGCTGCGGACGATTCTGGAAGAGCCGAAGTTCCGGCCTATGTTCAAATATGGCTATCTGCCGTTGGAAGCCGTGATGCTGGTTGGCGACCAGATCAAAGCGAACTGGGAAAATCAGATTTTGCCGCAACAGGGCAGGGTTGATTTGCACACGCAAATGATGGGGTTGCTGAAGCAAGCCGAAGGCAAACAGCCTTTGCTGATTGCCATTACAGGCCAGCGTGGAACCGCGCGGTCGACGGCGATGCGTTGGATGGTGATGTGTACCGCGGAGCAGTCGTTGGAAGGGAATTCCCGCGATCAGATTTTGCCGGTCTATGTTGACCTGCAAAGAAGCATTCCAGCGGGAAGCGCAATCCCCTCTTACCTGACGCTGCTTACTCAATGCCTGGGTGAATTCTGGTCCAGCTTGCTGTCCGAAAAAGAAATGCTTGGTTTGCTGGAAGACGACCATCATAAATTCCGATTCTATTTCGATAATGGAGACGATCTTTCCGAAACCCAGCGAAAAGCCTTGACCAAAGAAATTAACAAACTGGTCAACGATTTTCCCCAATACCCTGTGTTTGTCACCCAAACGCGCGGGTTGTGGGATTGGGCTGACAGCAATGCTACGCACGTGCTGGACGTTCAGTCGCTAAGCCGCCGCCGCATCATTCGCTTCCTGTTCGACAGCGTCAACAAGGTTGAAAAGTCCAGAAGGGAACGAGGCGAATCCGTCGAATCGCGCGAAGAGCAGAATCTGCGAACCTTGCGCGCCCAACTGGAAGAAACGCAGCTTTTCGATTTGGCCGGAATGCCATGGATGTTCGTGCAGTTGATCAAACAAGCGCTGGAAAGCAATTTTCCCGAAAGCCGCGTCAGTGTGTTGCGCGATTTGATCGAAGAAAGGGTTCGCAGCGTCACGCAGCGGCGGGGCCAGCAGGCTCGCGCTTTGGACACGCTTTATCTGCTTGCGTACCGAATGCAGGTCGGCGGCGATACGAGTATGCTGATCAAAGATGCGTTGGATATGATCTCGCGCATCCGCGAAAACCGCGAATATCAGTTGGAAGAAATGCTGGACTGTCTGACTGACGTGGAAATCCTGGCTCGTGCCGGCGGCGATTCGATCCGATTTCTTTATCCCTCGTTTCAGGCTTATTGCTGCGCGCAATATCTGAAAGCCCAAAACAATCCCAAACGCTGGGAAGAAATCACTTCCGGGCTTGGCCGGGTCAACCAACTGCGCCGTTGGGATGACACCCTGACGTTGATGGCCGGACTGCTGAACAATCCAAAAGATCTGCTGGAAAAAATTGCCTATTCGACTTCGCTGAAAGACGGCGAACAGGTTTTTCTGGCTTCGCGTTGTTTGTTGGAAGCGCAGTTGAATGGCCGGGACGGCAGGTCCAAGGCTGATGTCGGTTATGTCGAATCGCTGGTGCTGGATGCTTTGGTCTGGCGTTGTGATGCCGCCAACGAGCCGCGTTCGTTCCAGCGGCTGCGCGCGGTGGAAGCTTTGGGGCGGTTGAGACGTCCGGAAGTGCTGACGTACCTGACCCGAATTGCGATGAACAAAACGCGCATGAATTCCAACGGCAGGCAGGATTTTGAGTACGGAGGCATTCGCCAGGCGGCTGGCCGCGCGCTGCGCCGGTTGTTGCCGACACGGGAAAATGCCGATCCAAAAGAAGAATACACCGTCGAACTGCGAAGGCTTTGCAAGCCGCTGGAAGAACTGATCCAGAAATGGATTCGTGGCGGTTCAGAAGAAATTCAGTGGCTGGAAGATCGAATGAAAGAAGAAAACCACGCCACTGACGAAGAGACGACCACAATGTGCGATGCGCTGGCTTCGATGGCGGCGTTTGCGCTTGGGGATGTGCGCTACGACGAAGCGCACGGAAAACTGATTGCAGCTTTCAAAAGTGACAAAACTTCGGAAGTCATTCGTTGGGCGATCACTGACGCATTGACCACGCTTGACCCGGAACGGGTGATGAATGAAGCGATTCTGCCCGTGATAGAAAGCGGCACGCTCAGCGATCCGAATAAACGCAGCGAACGCCGCGAGCAATTGATTTATCTGATCGGGCAGCTTCGCCATTCAAACGAAACGGCGCGCGCTTTTGTCGAAGACGTTTTATCTTCGCCCAAGGTAAATATC
>CAYLJQ010000543.1:0-5069 GCA_964383955.1 uncultured Heliomicrobium sp.
TGGAACGTTCGCGTCAACAGCAAAGCTATTTGACCCAGCAGCTTCAGTCACTGGGCACACGATCTCAACAGTTTGCCCGAGATCAAGCAGTTATTTCTGAACGCACAAGTGTCATTGATCAGGAAACTATTCGCTTAAAAAGCGATTTGCAGCAGATAGAGCTTGAAATCAACGCCGAAAGCAAAGCGCTATCTGAAGCCGAAAATAGTCATCGGCAACAAATTGATCGAGACACCGATGCGGAAAAAAAGCTGGAAGAAGCTCGCAAGAAAGTTTATGAAAATGGCACCAATGTCGAACGGTGGCGGCAATTAAAACGTCAGTTTACCGAGTCAGTTGATCGCTCAGTGTCGCGATTGAACGGCCTGTCGTTGGAGCGTCAACGTGCATCAACACAAGCTGAAACTGCACGCGAACAGCATGCGGAATTGACCGTAATTGTTGAGCAAATGACTGAGCGTCAACAATTAACCAGCGAGGACTTGGCAACAACAGCTTCGGAACTGGCGTTCGCTCGCAAAACACGCGATGAAAAACAGGCCAGACTTTCGTCACTGCAACATGACCAGACAGCAGCCGAACAAAGGGTAAAATCCCTGACCCAGTTGGATGAGCAGCATTCGTATTTTTCAGAAGCAGTTCAAGCGCTTTTCAGCCCCAAGGCTCAATCGCAAAATTTCCGCACGTTGGGAACTCTTGCTGATTTTGTAAAAGTTGCTCCCGAACATGAAACGCTACTTGAATCGTCTCTGCGTGAGGAATTGCAATTTGTTGTAGTCCCAAGTTTTGATGACGCGCTTCAGGCGATAGCATTTCTAAAGTCCGAAGGGGCTGGTCGAGCGACATTCCTGGTGATCAATCAAAATCAAAACGGGAGTCACTCAGATCAACCAGCGCCAGCCGTTGTCCCCTCATCTTTGAGCAATGGCAATCATCAATTCGGTTATCAGACGCTTGGTTCAGTGATGGGCTTACGGACAGAGTTTTCCGAAGCCTTCAAATTCGCTATGCCCAGTTTGGCAAATGCCAAGATCGTGAACGATGCCAATGAGGCATTAACGGCGTCTATTTCCCAGAACGGAAGTGCTCACGCAACAATGATGCTCGCACGCACAGGTGAGCGGGTTATTGGTGGACGCATCATTACAGGCGGCGGTGGTGAAAACAGAGGAATTGGCGTACTGACGCTGAAGCGTGAAATTGCCGAGTTAACAGCAAAACTGGAATCTCTGAGCGAAGAAACTGAAACGATAGACTCCGAGTTAAGCCTGATAAAAGTGCGCATCGCCGAGCTGGAAGAAGAACAGCGGCGTTTAGACGCAGACCAACGTCAGGTCGAAAAACAGTTAGCCGTTCAGCGTGAACAGTTGCAGCAATTCGCCAGAGAGCTGGAACGTACCACGACCCACATTCGCGTTGTTGAACAGGAGACAGCACAGGTCGAAGAAGAACGAGCGGATTTCGAAGCCAAGTTGCTGCATGCCGGCCAGCAAATGGACGAAGCCGAGCAAATTCGTGTTGAGTCGGAACAAGTTGCCAACAACGCTCAATCTGATTTAGCCGAGCTTCGGCGAGCGTCAGAGTTGCGTGCGCAGGAACTGTCAGCCCGCCGTGTGGAATTTGCAGCAAAAACTGAACGCCGCAGAGGTCTTTCCAACGACATTCGGCGTCTGGAAAACGAATTCGCAGATTTAACCAGCCGCTTAGAACGCAGCCGGTTTGAAGCCATCGAAGCGGAGGAGCAATCCAACTCAATGCAGTCTTCCCTGGCCGAAACAAGTGAACGGCTTCAGAGTTTAAGTTCTCAGCAACAACTTCGCTCTGCTGAACTGGAAGAGCGACAAATTGCATTGTCTTCTGTTCGAGAGCGGCTGGAAACCTTGGACGCTCAACTTCGACAGATGCGAGAATCCTCGATGCAGGCGCGCGAGGAACGAGCAAGAAAGGAAATTGAACGAGCCAAGCTGACAAGCAATCTGGAGCACCTGGTTCAAACCTGCCATGCCGAACTTGGAGAAAATATCGTTGAAATTTGCGAGCGGTTGGAGCAAACCAAACTGGCAGCCGAAGCCAACACAGTTCAAGAAATAGATATTCTCTCCCCTGTCTCTGAGGATTTGGAAAACCAAGTAACTGTAGAACAAATAACGCCCAATCCGTTATCAGTCCCAGGTAATATAGAAATTCAGAAACCAGACGGCCTAGACGAGGATGACTTAGCTTTAGCAGACGACTTTGAAATATCGTTTTGGCAAGTTCCGGATGATTTCAATTTGGAAACTGCCAAAGCTCGACTGGATGAATTGCGGGCTAAGATTGATGCGCTTGGTCCGGTCAATATGATGGCGCTGCAGGAACTGACCGAAATTGAAGAGCGGTTCGAGTTCTTAAATACGCAAAAGATAGACATCGAAAGTGCGATTGCAGATACGCAAGCTGCTATTGCTGAGATCAAAAAGCGGTCTCGTGAACGATTTGTTGAAGCCTTCCATGCGGTCAACGCAAATTTCAAAACGTTGTTTGTCGAATTATTCGGCGGCGGCCAAGCTGAAATGCGGCTGATTGATGAAACCGATGTGCTGGAAAGCGGCATTGAGATCATTGCTCAGCCTCCGGGCAAACGGCTTCAAAATGTCTTGCTGTTATCAGGCGGTGAAAAAGCGATGACGGCAATGGCCTTGGTGTTGGGCATATTCAAATACCGTCCCAGCCCCTTCTGCCTGCTGGACGAAGTTGACGCGCCGCTGGATGAAATGAACATCGGTCGTTTTGCGGACAAAGTGCTGGAAATGAGCAACAACACTCAGTTTATGGTGATCACCCACGCGAAACGAACGATGGAGGCAGCCAGGACATTGTATGGGGTGACGATGGAAGATCCGGGCGTATCGAAGCTGATTTCAGTCAAACTCAATTGATTGAATCCCTTTCGACTCATGTCCCGACTAGCAAAGTTCACTTCCCCGCTCATAGGAAATAGAAATGAAGAAATTATTCAGGGCCGCAATATGGTTGGGAGTTTTTTTCTTCGCGACACCCGACTGTTCGCTGGCACTGAGCCAGCGAACACCGGAGTTAAAACAATGGCTTGGCCCGGCAAAGCCACAGCGGATTGTCCTGACGCCTCGCCACAAAATTCCAGTTCAAACAAATGGTTTTGATCGCGAAGCAATTGACTCGCGGTATCGTGTGCAATTGGAATGGATTGACGCTGCCTGGGATGGAGCGGTGACAGCTTACCGGCGTGAATATGGAAACAAGGTCAAACTTCCGCCGCCAAAGCTGATTTCCCGCGTCACGATTTTGCCGACTTTGGGTTACACACCTCACAGCCTTGATGCAGGAGCAACGTATTACAAATCACGCGTTGACATTCGGAATTATTCTGTCGAAGGCGTCGTTTATTACAAATCCACTGAAGGGAATGAAACATCGCTTTGTGACGGCGGCATAGAGGAAGAATTTATCAAAGCGATCGGGCATTGGATGAAATTACGCTGTTTTGCCTTTCTGAATGTTCAATCTGATTTGCGATGCCGCCCGCTGAAAAGTTCGCTGCTCACCCCAATGTGCAAATAAACCTTTCCCCATTCAGCTCACGTTTAGCCAACGATCAAGAAATTGCCAGGCTTGCCGGCGAATTTGCGGCGGAAAGTCGTGTCCAGACTCCGGGTAAACCACAACCAACTTGTCCTTGGATTTGAACACCTTGTCGTAAATTGGTGTTGCCGCATCTACGCAATCGCGCACACCTGAAACTTCAAAGTTACCATCGCGTAGCGGCGCATTGATAAAGAGCGGGCGCGGAGCCAGCGAAACCAGAATTTCGGGAAAGTCGAAAGGCACTCTTGCTGGGTCCTTGCCGTATTTTTCGGCGATCAAAGGCATATATCGGATTCCCGCCCAACCTGTCAGATCACCGTTGTAATACTTTTTTGCCGACGTAAATCCGCAGCTTGTCATCATTGCCTTGATGCGTTCATCGAAGGCCGCCACAAAAAGCGTATTGTGACCGCCGAGTGAATGACCAATCGAGCCAATCCGATTTTCGTCCACAATCGGCAAAGATTGCAGCAGATCAATTGCGCGGATGTGGTTCCAGATTCCTTTCATGGTGCAACTGACATAGCCATTTTTGTATGGGTCGAAAGTGTTTTCGCCCAGATAAGGATAATCCGGAGCGATGCAAACGTAGCCTCTTTCGGCCAGTTCTTTTGCATAATGAAGGTTTGCGCTGCCGCCCAAGCCCGCCGGTTCCCCTTTGCCGATTTTGGTCGTCTGATGCAGGCAAAGCATTGCTGGAGCACGACGGTTGCGATTCTTGGGCACCAGCAGATAAGCCATCACCCAATCTCCCGGTTCAGCCAAATACTTGAGTTTGGTTCTGGTGAATGCTCCCAAGTCTTCTTTTTCAATTTCAACGAACTGAACCTTTTCGCGCGTCCTCTTCGGCAACTTCCCGATCACCAGTTCCATTCCTTCCAGAATCAGCTTTCGCGCTCGTTGCCAATCGGTTCGCGTTTTGATTGCTGAAAGGTCGGGCCGTGTTGGAGGCACAGCGCTGCCATGCGCTGTGCCAGCAAGGCTTCCAGCAAACAAGCTCAAAAATTTTCGGCGAGAAAGGTCTTCCAGGTTTGGCATCTGTGCATCTCCAAAGATTGGCTTTATAATCGCGGCCTCTTCAAAATATTCGCTGGAAGGTAAATCGTAATGAAAAAACTTGTTCTCACCGCTTCCCTTTTCCTGCTTGGAATGGCTTTTTACTCGACTTCATCAGTTTCAGGCAATACGGCTGACAAGACTTCGATCACTTTTGCCAGGCAAGTCGCCCCCATCTTTCAAAATCGCTGCGAAGAATGCCATCACGCTGGTGGATCGGCTCCGATGTCGCTGGCGACTTACGAAGAAGTCCGTCCCTGGGCGCGCGCGATCAAGGAAAAAGTCGCCAGCCGGCAAATGCCGCCTTTTCACGCCACAGGAGCAATTGGCCGTTACGATCACGACCCACGCTTAACCAATGAAGAGATTGCAACAATCACCAAATGGGTTGATACAGGAGCCCCCAAAGG
>CAYLJQ010000544.1:0-5063 GCA_964383955.1 uncultured Heliomicrobium sp.
CCTCACTCGACAAATTTCCGATTTACGCCAGCTTGGGTGTGCCAGAGCTTTGGCGAGTCCACCATCGCCAGGTTCGTATCTGGGTTTTGGCAGTTGACCAATATCAAGAATCAACCCACAGCCGCGCATTTCCTTTTCTAACAGCCGATGTGCTTTCAAGGTTTCTGGAACAGGGAATCACTGAAAGCTCCAGAAAAGCAGCTCAGGCGTTTCGTCAATGGATTCGACAGCAAACCCCTGCTGAATAATCGGATAGAACGACAGTTTTCCCGCCTTAAATCTCGGTAAAGCCTCAAAAGATTGAAAACTTCCTGACTCCAGCAATCGTTCATTGCCAAACGGTCTAGCGGGCGATTGAAAACAAACTTCAAGTAAACAGGAGGAAATATGAATCAACAGATACGAACACCCGAAACTCGGCCTAGTCAGTTGCCGGATTCTCAGCTTTGGCAATCGTTGCAGGAATTCAGGGTTGATGAACCCGGCACGCCGCTCAGCTTCATTAATCGGCTGGCACGCGAAAATCGCTGGTCGGTGGCGTACGCGGAACGAGTGTTTGACGAATACAAACGCTTCGTCTTTCTGGCCGTGACGGCAGGCCATCGGGTCACCCCTTCGGACGAAGTGGATCAAGCCTGGCATTTGCACCTGGCGTACACTGAATCGTACTGGACCGAAATGTGCGGCAAGCTGTTGAAACAGTCGTTGCACCACGGCCCAACCAAAGGTGGCCAGCAGGAAGACGCCAAGTATTTCAATTGGTATGGGCGAACGTTGGAATCGTACGAACGCATCTTCGGCCATAAACCTCCTGCCGACATCTGGCCTTCGCCGAAAGAACGATTTGATCAACAGCTACGCTTTGCGCGGTTGAACACTGCCGGTTACTGGTTGCTGAAAAAGCCGGAATGGAATTTCAAACGGCTGGCAGCTTACGCAATGTTCACGATGCTTTGCGGCCTGACCCTTTCCGCCTGCACAGCGGTTTCTTCTAGCGGAGCAGCATTGATTGTAGTCATCGGCCTTGCCTTTGCGGTCCTTGTCGGGCTGTTTGTCCGGCATTTTTCAAACGGGAATCAGCAATCGGGCGACGTTTCTGGCGGTAGCGGCTGCGGGGGATTCTTTGGCTTCGGTTGTAGCGACAGCAGCAATGATTCCGGCAGCGACGCTAGCGGTGATTCGGGCAGTGACGGCGGAAGCTCTGGTTGCAGTTCCAGCGGCTGCGGAGGTGGAGGTTGTGGAGGTGGCGGTTGTAGCAGCTAAGACAACTACCGAAGCAGAAAACCGCTGCGTAATTCATCAGCCGGATCAATGAAGAATTCATGCCGCCCGGTAATGTGCGCTGTGCCTCCGACTTCGGGAATGATTGCCGCGTGCGAACCAAAAGTCGTCGTTTGCGCGACACGCCCGGTGAACGTGCTGCCGATAATGCTTTCGATGGTGATGGATTCGTTTAGGCCAATGTCTCCGCGCGCGTGATGAATCGCCAAGCGCCCGCTGACGCCAGTTCCGGTTGGAGAGCGATCCACTTCGCCTTCGGCAAAAATGCAGACGTTGCGGCTGTGATGGCTGGGGTTTTCTGCTTCAGCGACGAAAATCGTCCCGTACAAAAAGCTCAGGTCTTCTTCAAACGGATGCGGAATCGTTCGACTGGCCATTACCGCGCGTTTGATCTGCATCCCTTTTTCAATCAACTGCCGAAAGTCTTCGGGGCGACAGTTTAAACCCACCTCCGCCGCATTGACGTAGACGTAAAATGCTCCGCCATAAGCCAGGTCATATCGAATCCGGCCAAGTCCCGGCACCTCAACCACAGCATCAAGCTCAACGACAAACGAAGGCACGTTGTGGAAATAAACGCTTTCGACCCGTCCGCTTTTGATCCGTCCATAAGCGGTAATCAGTCCGGCAGGCGAATCCAGTTTGAGTTTCGTCACTGGTTCCACCATCGGGAACATCCCGGTTTCCAGTGCAACGGTCGTAAAACCAATGATGCCGTGACCGCACATGGTGCTGTAGCCTTCGTTGTGAATGAATAGAATTCCGGCGTCAGCTTCGGGCGATACCGGAGGCGTGACGATGCAGCCGTACATATCCGCGTGGCCGCGTGGTTCCCACATCAAAGCAGTTCGCAGATGGTCGAAATGCTCTTTGGCAAAACGCCGCCTTGCCAGAATCGTTTCTCCCTGAAGTTCGGGAAAACCGTTGACAATGACGCGGAACGGTTCGCCTTCGGTGTGGGCGTCAATGGTTGTAATGCGCTGCCAGTCGGCAGGCGGATTCCAGGTTGAAGTGTTGGTTAGCGGTGCAAAAGTCATATTCGGTGTGTTCCATTTGGTGAAGTTGGATCGAAGCAGCGCCAAAATAACAAAAAGGATGATCCTGATGAATGAGTTTTCTCGCTTTCTTCCATGAGGATCGGCAATTGTTGAGAACAGCACCGCCGGTTTTAGCGGTTCAACACGTCAGAGTTTACCCGGAGGAGCGATGAAAACAGTTTACAGTTTGGTTGCGGCATTCCTATTGATCGGTTTGGTTGGAAGCGGCGTAAAAGCGCAGAAAACTGCCAAACCCTGGACGGAATGGTCTGAAAGGGAAGCCAAAAATATGCTGGAGGATTCGGCCTGGGTAAGGACGCAATCCAACGAAGAAAACTTGAACAGGGCGGCTCTTTCTACGTTGCCGTCGAGCCTTGATCGTCTGAATTGGGATCGGTTTGGGTTGATGGTTGTCATGAACTCCAAAATCAGCATCCGGCTTCTTTCGGCGCAACCGATACGCCAGGCGTTTGCTCGTTTGGTCGAACTGAAGCAAAAGAATCCAAATCCGGACCTGAAGCAGCAGCTACAAGCTTTTGTTGATCGCAAATTTGACGATTGGATTGTTGTCGCGGTGGATTATGAGCCAGGTCAAAATGGCGACCCGGCATTTCTGCGGAAAGCATTTGCAGACGCCACGACGAATTCGCTCAAGAATACGACTTATCTGGCAACCAATGGCGGCAAGCGGCTGGCATTGCAGGACTACAAAGCTCCGATCAAGGACGGGCTGGGGGCGAAATTCATTTTTCCCAGAACTTTGGATGGCAAACCGTTTGTGACAGCCGACAGCGGCGAACTTCATTTTTATACCGAAATGGCGACGTTCATTCGCGTGAATGTTCGCTTTAAGGTGACGCAAATGATGCACAACGGGACGTTGGAATATTGAGCCAGCAAGCCGAACTTATTTTCCGATGCCCACCGGAAGCTCCACCGCTTCACCGAACGGGATTTTGACTGTGCGGGATCGCACTGGTAGAGAAGCGCCCGGCTGGAAATTTTCATTCAGAAAAAAGACTTTATTGATTGAACCAAGTTCGCATTGCGCGGCGGTGGCTTTGGCGATCTCTTCTTTTGAACGTGGATTTCCTGTCAGGTCGCAGCGCGCAGCCAGTCGTTCGATTTGGTTAAGCTTTGTGCCTTTAGGCAGGCGGACAGTCGTGCGGAAATAACCGCTGCGTTCGATTTTGTAAGAGTTGATGCCGAAATCCGACGTGTACCAGCGGGGATCGTTTTTCAGTTTGACGGCGAAGCTGAACAGCGCGCCGCTCTGTTGGGTCGAGGCTGCGTCAACATAAAGATAATTTCTTAAATCTCCGATGCGTGCGCCCAGTGTTCGTTCTTCTGTGATTTTGCCTTCGCGGGTCATTTCTTCGGCCATCACTGTGTATGTCCAGGGATTCTGATCCATCACCCATTCGCGCGAATGAGCGCTCAAGTCCACGCTGATCGGACGCAAGGTAAACCGCATGGCCGAATCTCCCTGATCGCTGAAATTGTTATTGATGGTTTCGGTCAGAAACAAAGGATGATCGGCTTCGCGTTTGCCTTGAAAAGTTTTGGTGACGTGGTTGGCTCCCTGAAACGTCGAATTGACGACGCGGCCAGCGGCATCCAGTTCAACATCCACCACCCACTCAATGTCTGTTGTTCGTCCCCAGCGAGCCATCAACGCGGCGGTCTGCGTTCCGCCGTCTTCGTTGCTGAAAATCACAGTGTATCGCAACGTCGTTTTACCCGCCTCTTTCAATGTTTCACAATACATCAGTAAAGGGATGTCGCTGAATTTGCCAATTGTGTCCGGTCTGGCGAACAAAATCGGCGCGTGCGCGATCATTCGGAAGTCCGGTTGGCCTCGATCAATCAGCGTCACTTTGGCGTCGGCGATGTTGACGGTTGTCACGTTAGCGGCAGATTGCTGGCGATTGAGTTCGATGCGCAAGCGATGTTCGCCAGCGGCAACTCGGCCAAGCAGCAAGCGGTATGTAAACTGCTTCGCTCCGGCAAAGAGAATCACGTCCTGGTGTTTCTTGCCGTCCACCAAGATTGAAACCGTTGCGGCTTCGCTGCCGGATTTTTCCCACGATGTGCCGGGAACTGAAGCAATCAAATCGAGCGTGGCCTCGGCTGCGACGTCCGCAGCGAACTTCATCTCTCGCAGCGTCTGAGCCGAAACATGGTGAACAGTTGCCAAAAACAAAGCCACTGCTATAAAGCCTGTCGTAAACAATGTTTTGAATGATTCTAAAACCGTCTCAACTTTATTCATCATCTTGTTGCTTTGGGTTCCAGTAAAAGTTCTTGCCGGTAATTCCGACGTATATAAAAAAGGAGCCGCCAACTAAGCCAAACAATAAGAGCACTATGAATGACCAATCGAAGGAGTGGAACACTTGTGGAATTAACATCAAACCGACCGCAAAAAAGAACAATCCCAAGCAGACAGCCGCGGCACGCAGGATAGGACGAACTGGTTTGTAGTCGTCGGTCATATGAAATCACTTCTTGTTATTCGGTTTGGCATCAAGTTTTTGGGCAAGCTCGTGAACTTTGCCAATGATTTTGTCTTCAATTGCAGAAGTGTATGGACCCGGCAAGTCATAATAAATCATCGAGTCCACAACTTCGTAACCGCCTTCGGCATACATCCGCGCCGAAGGGATGTACGAACAAAGATCGTTTGAATATCCGGCGACCCAAGTATTGCCGCCGAATTCTTTCTTCAGCCGCAGCGAATAATCC
>CAYLJQ010000545.1:0-5048 GCA_964383955.1 uncultured Heliomicrobium sp.
TAACTACGCGCGGCGAAAGCGGCGGCGTGGCCTACATGGCTCACGTGGGCGGATTCATTGCCGGAATCATCCTGGTGTTTTTCTTCCGCAATCAACATCCTCGTACACCGGTTCGCCGTTCAGCGGAATACGACGAGTGGCGATAGCCCAATAAGCCTGAAAGGTATTTGTGAATTACCGACTGATTACTGATGCTGAGGATGTGCCGCAAATTGCCGCCGAATTGCGCGCTCAGCCGATCATTGGTTTGGACACGGAAACGACTGGGCTTGATCCGCACACGTCAAAGCTTCGGTTGTTGCAGCTTGCAACCGATCAAAATTCTTACATCTTCGATTGTTTTCGATTGTCGCCGGAACAATTGGCTCCATTGCTGGAGATCATTACCGCCCCGCAGCCAATCAAGATTGCCCACAACGCCAAATTCGACTGGAAGTTTTTGCATCGGCATCTGGGCGTCAGAATGAACGGCATTTTCGACACCTACCTGGCCAGCGTTTTGGCATCCGCTGGGGATGAAAATGACCGCCACGGACTGGAACCGGTCGTTGGGCGTTATTTGAATCAATCGCTCAACAAAGACGCGCAGCTCAGCAATTGGGCGGGCGAACTGAGTCAACACCAAATTCAATATGCTGCGCGCGATGCGCAGGTCTTGGTGCCTTTGCGCGAAAAGCTGCAAGACAAGCTGGCTGAATTGGATTTGCTGGTCACGGCTGAGCTTGAGTTTGCCGCCGTTCCTGCAATCGCAGGTATGGAATTGGCGGGCGTTTATCTGGATGAAGAATTGTGGAAAGCCCTGCTGCAACGAATGACCGTCGAGCGGGACGCGATTGCGGACGAGCTTCAGCAAGTTCTTGGGGCAGGCGCGGCGCAAATGAATCTGTTTGGCGAAGTGGAACCGATCAATCTGGACAGCCCGGCGCAGGTCAAAGAGGCGCTGACGCGCATCGGCATTCCTGTTGAAGACACGCGTGAATGGACGTTAAGCAAGCTGGCGAAAGATCATCCGATCGTTGCAAAACTGCTGGAACATCGCGGTTTGAGTAAAAACTTGTCTTCGTTCGGCGCAAACATTCTGGAATACGTCAATCCGGCAACAGGCAGGCTTCACGCGGATTTTCGGCAGCTTGGAACGCCGACAGGGCGCATTACGACTTCGTCGCCAAGCCTGCAACAGATTCCGCACACGGTTGAATACCGTTCCTGTTTTCGCGCTCCGGCGGGGCGCAAATTGATCGTGGCCGATTATTCGCAAATCGAAATGCGGATTCTTGCGGATTTTTCCTCTGACCAGGCTTTGCTGAACGCATTCGATTCCGGAGCGGACTTGCATCGAACAACGGCTTCGCAAATGTTCGGCGTGCCGCTGGCGGATATTTCGCCGCGCCAGCGCGAAAGCGCCAAAGGATTGAATTACGGCTTGGTGTATGGAATGGGCGCAGAAGGTTTGGCGGGACGCATTGGATCATCAGTCAAAGAAGCCGAAGGTTTGATCGAGCGGTATTTCGACGCTTATTCCGGCGTTGCCCGCTGGTTGCACGACGCTGCGGAAACCGCTGTGCGCGAAAGAGCCTCCAGAACCGCTTCCGGGCGATTGTGGAAATACAAGCTTGATCCGGCTGATCGAACGGAACAGGCGGCGCTTCGGCGCGTGGGCAAAAACGCCCCGATTCAGGGAACGTCATCGGATATTTTCAAACGTTCCATGCGCTTGCTGGATGATTCCTTGCAGGGGCTGAATGCGCTGATCGTCAACTCGATTCATGACGAACTGGTTGTCGAATGTGACGCCGCCATTGCCGAAGAAGTGAAAGAGATCGTTCGTTTTGAAATGATTGCCGGAGCGAAAGAGTTTTTGCTGCGTGTGCCCGTCGAAGTCGAAGCGGTGATTTCCGATGCTTGGTTGAAGAAATAGGAGCAAATCCGAATGAAATACTTCATCACTGGAGCCACAGGCTTTATTGGGGGCCGTGTCGCCCAGCAATTGATCAGCGCGGGCCACGAAGTCATCGCGCTGGTTCGCGCAAAATCAAAAGCACAGGAATTGGCGAAGCTTGGAATTTCACTGGCCGAAGGCGACATTACAGACAAGGAAAGCATGCGCCAGCCAATGACCGGCGTTGATGGCGTTTTCCACATCGCCGCCTGGTACAAAATCGGTTCGCGGGACAAATCTCTGGCGGAACGCATCAACGTTGGCGGCACGCGGAACGTGCTGGAATTGATGAAGGAATTGAACATTCCGAAAGGCGTTTATACCAGTACTTTGGCTGTCAATTCTGATACGGGCGGAAAAGTTGTTGATGAAAGTTATCGGTTTAAGGGCGAGCATCTGAGCGAGTACGACAGGACAAAATCGCGTGCGCATTATGAAGTCGCCTTGCCGATGATCGAAGCCGGTTTGCCGCTTGTCATTGTTCAGCCAGGCGTGACGTATGGCCCAGGCGATACCAGCGCCATTGCGGAAGTTTTCCAGCAATACTTAGCCGGAAAACTTCCAATGGTTCCCGCCAAAACGGCTTATTGCTGGGCGCATGTCGAAGACACCGCGCGCGGACACATTCAGGCAATGGAAAAGGGAAGAGTTGGCGAAAGCTACTTCATCGCCGGACAGGTTTGCTCGTTGTTTGATACGTTGCAGCTTGCGGAAAGCATTACCGGAATCAAAGCGCCGCGAATCAAAGTTTCGCCTGGAATGCTGCTGGGCATGTCGTCTTTGATGAGTTTTGTCGAAAAAGTGCTTCCAATTTCCGGCCAATATTCGTCCGAAACGCTGCGGGTTTCGGCAGGCGCGACCTATTTGGGCACCAGCGCAAAAGCCGAACGGGAATTAGGGTTTAGCGCCAGACCGCTGCCCGAAGGCTTGCGCGAAACGCTGACCGATTTGATGAACTCATAATTGGCAAAGTGCGGCTTTCGCTTGAGTTTGACTGGCCAGAATAAGCGTGCGATAAAACTATTCGCCTTTATCCAGAAATATCCCCACAGGATTCGGTTCGATAGTGAAAATTCCATTTGCGGTCAAAGCTGACAATGTTTCGAAGCTTTACCGGCTTGATTCAAGTGTGGAATTAGGCCGGACTTTGCGCGACGCGATCACGGATTCCGCCCGCCGCATGAACCCGTTTTCAAAAAACGGTTCAAAGGCCGGGAAGAGCGGTGAGGAATTCCGGGCGCTTGATAACGTTAGTTTTGAAATTCAGCCGGGAGAAATTGTCGGCATTGTTGGCCGCAATGGCGCAGGCAAAAGCACTCTGCTGAAAGTCATCTCCAGAGTCACGGAGCCCACTTCGGGAAGAATTGAAATTTATGGCCGTGTTGGCAGCTTGCTGGAAGTCGGCACAGGCTTTCATCCGGAACTAAGCGGACGCGAAAACATTTTCCTGAACGGTTCGATTCTGGGCATGAGCCGCGTTGAGATTTTGAGAAAGTTTGACGAAATCGTCGCGTTTTCCGAAATCGAAAGGTTCGTTGACACGCCGGTCAAACGGTACAGCAGCGGAATGTACGTTCGATTGGCTTTTGCGGTGGCCGCACATTTAGAGCCGGAAGTATTGCTGATTGATGAAGTTCTGGCGGTTGGGGACGCGGCGTTTCAGCAAAAATGCCTGGGCAGAATGAGCGAGGTGTCCAAAGAAGGCCGAACGATTTTGTTCGTCAGTCATAACACTGCCGCGCTGCTGGGATTGTGCACACGCGGAATTTTGCTGGAAGAAGGCAAGGTGACGCTGGATGGTTCTATTGAATCTGCGGTTAGCGGCTATCTGAAAGGCGTCACGCTGGGCACTTTGGGAGACTTGACTGAGTACCAGCATCGGGAAGGAAGCGGTCGAGTCCGGTTTACAAAAGTTGCGTTTGAAGATCTTTCGGGCAATCCGGTTTCTCAGGGAGTTTCCGGAAAGCCATTGGTCATTCGCCTGGATTATGAATCTACCCAAGCGACCGAACTGCCCCGCTGCCGCGCTTCGGTGGCTGTTTACGACACGCTGGGACAGGCGCTGATCAATTTCTCAAGCGAGTTGGTCATTGCTACACCTGTCAATTTGCCGCCCGAAGGCACGGTTCGCTGCGTGATTCCGCAATTGCCTTTGACGCAAAGTAATTACCTGGTGACGTTATTTTTGGAAGTGAACGGCGTTGTTGAAGACTGGCTTCATAAAGTAGTGGAGCTTCCGGTCATAGACGGCGATTTTTATCAGACCGGAAGGTTGTATCCAAAAGGATGGCAGGGAAAAGGCGTGTTGGTGCCTCATACCTGGATGATTGGTGACGGTTCGTAAATTATTCCGTGCGGCTTTTATTCTGGAGAACATGAAATGCTGAGACGAATTTGTGCAGGCCTGGTATTTCTAAGCCTGTTGATGTGCGCTTGTCGGGATGCTGCGCCCACTGGCGATGCCAATGCAGGTGGAGAGACAAAGTCTGGCGGTGACAAGGCTCCGTTGCCGGACATCAGCAAGCTGGTCAAGCGCATGACCACGCAAGATGGATGCAAGGATTTTGTCGCTGAAATGCGCATTACTTCCGAAACCGAGAGCGGCAAGCAAAGTAATGTTGAAGTCCAATTGCAGCGCAAGTACTCCGCGACCGGAGCTTCGACCTTTCTGCGGGTGCTTTCTCCAAAAGAAGATTCTGACAAGGCAATTTTGGCGATTGAAGAAGACGAAAAACCGACCGAAGCGTTTTCCTATCTGGCAGGACTGAACAAACTGGCAAAACTGAATTCGTCGCGCCCGCTTGGGTTTCAGGGCGCAAAAGTCACGGTTCAGGAACTGCTGGGCATGGAGCTTGGCCACTATAAGCACGATGCGGGTGAAAGAGTCACCACAGACGGACAGCCATTCATCAAAGTCGTGTTTCAAGCGCAGCCGGATTTCAATCTGGTGTTCCCGCGCATCGTCGGGTATTTCCGCGAAGCAGATCAATCTCCCTCCAGCTTTGAATTGTTTGGAGAGAACGACGAACTGGTCAAAAAGTTAGTCATCCGCGAGATGAAAACGATCCAAAACTATATGACTTTGACCCAGATCGCGATTGAAGATGTG
>CAYLJQ010000546.1:0-5046 GCA_964383955.1 uncultured Heliomicrobium sp.
GTGCGGAATTTCGTTTTCCGCACGCCTCATTTTTCGTTCAACACCTGTGATTATTTCTGGCCGATGATCAGAGTCGTTTTGGCCGAAACTTCAAATGCAACATCTTGACGCTCGCGGTCAATAATTTTGCCAAGCTGCTGTTGCACCTGCTGGCGAGTTTCCCGATCCGGCAAAAACGCAAACCAGTCATCCAGAAATAGAGTTTCAATCAAGGGCGAAGCAAAAAATTCGCTGGCGTCCTGGAAATGAAATCGCTCGTTGTGGGTCACGCTGCGAACTTTGCTCAGTCCGGCATCCAGCGCCAAGGTTTCAGCATCACCCGCCGTCAAGCGTTCAGCAATCAGCCGTTCGATTTCCGGTGAATGCGCCGTCAAATCCAAATCGAACAATGCTTCCCAATACACTGAAAAGAATTCGCCAAAACTTCCCTGCGTCGCCAGCTTGGCCACAATCGTCGCGCCTTTCTTGCCAACGCGAATCAATTCCTCCAGCGCATCTTCGATTTCCGCGACCGGCAGCATTGAAAGATCGCCGATGACCAAATCAAATTCGCCTCTGGGAAAATCCAGATTCTTCAGCGAACCTTGCTGAAAGCTCGCTCGATTCGGTTTCTTCACATCGGCTTTGCCCCGCGCCAACATCAGCCGCTCTTCGCTGGGATCAACGCCGACAACTTCCACTTTGGATCCGGCGCGCAGCGAAAAATCCACCGCGTACCCACCGGTCCCGCACATTGCGTCCAGAACCTTTCCTTCTTTCGGAAGCTCGATTTCTTCATCCACCAGCCGGTCGAAGACTTCGCGCCACCCTGGAGCAATGTACAAGTCATAAATGTATGCCAATTCCTTGGCGTCATCTTTTGCGATTTGTGAACTACCAACCATTCCCTCTTTCATCTCCTTTTGATTTCTTTGACCAGTTCGCCCGCGCCGTAAAGTTTCTGCAACGCTTCGACAATCGCCGAAGCGTGAACGCCCACCGCGCGCGAGCCTTCTGATTCGTCAATGTATAGATACCGATTCGGCAGCTTCTGAAGGTTGCTGTCGAAATTGATGCCGACAATTTCTCCGTTTCGAGTAATCACAGGACTGCCGGAACAACCGCCGATGGTGTCAGCCGTGTAAACAAAATTGAGTGGCGTTGAAAGTTCCAGTTTGGATTTCGCGTCGCGCCAACGCTGCGGCAAATCGAAAGGCGGCTTTTCGCCAAAACTGGATGCGCGGTCGAACAATCCGTAAAACGTTGTTTTGAACGGCACCAGCGTTGTGTCTTCTTCATATCCGGCGACAGTGCCATAAGCGATTCGCAGATTGAAATTCGCGTCCGGCGAAATCGTTTTGCCGTAGACAGCAAAACGCGCTTTGGCGATTTTCTCTCCGGCGGCAGAGTCAACACTCAAAATCTTCTCTTCATTCCAGGCTCGCAATTGACGAATGATCGGCTCCACGCGCCGAGCCAGCTCAATCAACGGATCATTCGATTTGTTGATTGCTTCTGCTCCGCCTTCAAGCAAAGTTCTGCGAAGAGTTATATTTGTGGACTTCGTCATGCCGACAATTTTCCTGGCCACTTCCGCAGGCGTTGAATTGCCAAGCGCTGCACGTATGAACGGATCATCTTTGCCAAGCGTCTTCAGCCCTTCGTTCAGCCATGCAGCCAAAATTGCTTCTTCCATGGCCGGATAAATCGGCGCGGGCGACAACAGGTTCAGCTTCAATGCTTCGAGCCGATTATCACGAAATTCTTCATAACGCTGATCGTTCGGTTTGCCAATCTGGTCAGCGTATCGAACAAGGTTCGATGCCAGTGTTCCCAACCGCGAAGGCGTCAAGTTTGAAAACGCGATCCGTTTGGCCATCGGCGGCAACGCAGAGTAAGCCGTTTCGATCTGCGTCCAGCCTTCGCCATACGTTCGCTGCCATTCTGCGTTGGCAGCGACGGCTTTTCTCAGCGCGGCTTCGTCGTTTTCTTTCTTTTTGAAGATGCGCGGGTTTTCGAGTCCTGCCTGTTGGCCAATCAGCCGCTTGATGGAATTTTCCAGGCTGCGAATTGCCGACGAAGCCTGGCGGCTCTGTTCCGCGCCGAGCTTGGAATACATCTTTAGGGCCGCGCTACGCGAAGTCCAGACCTGCATCTGCAATGGATTGCCTGTGTCGCGATGGTAACGAAGCTGCGCCGCCGTCAACAATCGCGCCGTCGATCCCGGAAAGCCGGGAACGATGACCAGGTCGTTTTCGGCAACTTCTTTGTCCGCCCACTTCAAAAAATGTTCGACTTTGGCTGGTTGGCCGTTTTCATAAGCGCGCAAAAACGTGATGTCCAGGTCGTAACGCGGATAGGTGAAGTTGTCGTAATCGCCTCCGAAATACGCAATCTGTTCTTCCGGTGCGAAAACCAGTCGCACATCGTTGTAACGCTTGAATCGGTACAGCCAGTATTCGCCGCCGTTGTACAGCGTTATGACTTCGCACTTCAGACCGGTTTTGGCCGTCTCTTCTTTTTCAATCGCTGCCATCACGGCTTTGCGCTGGGCGGCGGCATCTTTTTCCGAAGCCGATTTCGCCGCACCTTGCACTCGCGCCGTGACGTTTTCATAAGAAGCCAGCACGTTGACTTCCATATCCGGGCACTTCAACTCTTCGGCGCGCGTCGCAGCGTAAAACCCATCTTTGGTCAGATTGCGTCCAGCGCTGGACAGTTTGGCGACTTGATCCGCGCCGACGTGCTGATTGGTGAAGATCAGTCCATCCGCCGAAACAAACGAACCTGTTGCGCCTCCGCCGCCGCCTTCGGTCAACCGCACCGTTGAAAGCCGCACGTGATCCAGCCACGCTTGCGAAGGCTCAAACCCGTAACGCTCTTTCCATTGTTTCAACGGTGGATTGTCGAACGTCCACATTCCTTCGTCGGCGTACCGAACTGGAACAAAGATCAGACTGAACAAGATGATTGCGGTAATCGAAAGTTTTCGCATCGGCGTCTCCAATCAATTTTTGTGTTCCAACATCTCACGAATGCGGCTGACGAGCTTATCACAGCCCTCCAGTAGCACGTCTGTGGTCGGAGTTACATAACGGGTTTCGTAGTCTGCGATTGTCGAACGAACTTCGGCTTCGGTCATGGATTCGTGATTGATGGTCAAGGCGATAACTGGCTTTTGCGCCAGCAGTTCCAAAATCTGAATTTCGCGTTCCAGCGTGCTCATCGGGTAATCATCAAACCCGTCATACACTTTTCGCGCCGGAGCGTGCTGCAAAATTATGCCGTCCACGCGCCCCGCCGCGATTGACTCGAAGCCTCCGGGGTACGCCGGATGCGCGATGCTGCCCTGCCCTTCCAGCAAAATGACTTGCGGATGTTCGTTGATCCAGGCTTCGTAAACCGCGTGTTCGATTTCACCCGTGACAAAATCGTTGACCAGCGAATCCAGCAGCAAGCCGTACTTCACGCCTTGCAGCCAAGAAGTTTGCCCCGTGCCGATCAACTCGCTTTTGATGCCTGCGGCGTTCAACGCCTGGTTCAGTTTGACTGCCGTCGTTCGTTTTCCAATCGCCGAATCTGTGCCGAGCACGGCCAGTTTCAACGCCTTCACTTCTTCGATCTTGCCGGTGAAAAAATGAAGCTGCGAACGCGGTGGCGTCCGGCGAACGTCGCGAATGTTGACTTGATGCTGTTTGGCCAGCGCGGCGAACTCTGCGTCTTCGGAAAGAAACTCATGCAAGCCGCTGTCTACGTTCAAACCAGCCGCAAGTGCCTGCTTGACGGCCAGCCGAGCCGTTTCCGGCAGTTTGCCGCCGTCCGGAGCCAGGCCTATGACAAAGAACTTTGGGCGCTCTGGCGCTTTCTCAAACGCTTCGTCCAAGCTGGCAAAAATCGGAACGCCATTCGGTTTGCCGTCCAACACTTCGCCTGCATCGCGCCCAGCTTTGGTGGAATCAATGACGCCGACAACCTTGTAACGCGCGGTAAAACGCACCAAACCATTGGCTGTTTTGCCAACGGGAGTGGCGAAAGCTTCTTCGCAATAAACGATTGCTGAACCGTCCATATTTTCTTTGATGATTCCCTGTTATGGAATTTTGGATTGATGGGCCATCTTCCACCTTTGGCTGAAAGCTGGCAAGCGGGTGAACTCTTGCGGTCGGCAAGCGGCGGTTGTATGTTCGGCGCGCTTTCATCAATTTCATCTCCAAAAAGGAGTTCATCAACATGCTCAACCGCTTCCATTTGCTGCGGATGACAGCGCTTGCTGTCATTGTCGCCGCGCTCGCTTCGTTTTCATTTTCGCAAGCTCCGGCCAAAGCGCCAGCCCGTTACGAAGTTTCAATTCGTGCCGGAGTTTCCGTCAAAATGCGCGACGGCGTGACGCTGATTGCCGATGTCTACAGCCCCAAAGCCGAAGGAAAATTCCCTGTGCTGTTGACGCGAACGCCCTACAACCGGCGCGATCCGATGACGGGAACGTTTCTGGCGTCGCACGGCTACGTCGTTGTGCTGCAAGATACACGCGGGCGCTTTGATTCCGGCGGCGAGTTTTATCCCTTCAAGTACGAAAGCGATGACGGGTACGACACCATCGAATGGGCGGCGGCGCTGGAAAATTCCAACGGAATGGTTGGCACCTTCGGCGGTTCGTACGTCGGCGCAACGCAAATGCTGGCAGCGATTGCGAAGCCTCCACATCTGAAAGCGATTTTCCCGTACGTCACGGCTTCGGAATATTACGACGGCTGGACGTATCAAAGCGGCGCGTGGATGCAGGCGTTTTCCAGCACTTGGACGACCGGACTGGCGCAGGACACATTGCGCCGCAAAGCCTCCGCGATGGCGAAAATGACCGAATGGATGAGGGAATTGCCTGTTGAAGATTACAAGCTAATTGGCCAGCCGACTCCGGCAGACTATGCGCCGTATTTTCGCGATTGGATCGAACACGAACGCAATGACGAATACTGGAAGAAATGGAAGATTTCGGACCATTACGCGGAACTCGACATCAAGGCGCTGCACAGCGGCGGCTGGCACGACATCTTTCTAAAAGGTTCT
>CAYLJQ010000547.1:0-5036 GCA_964383955.1 uncultured Heliomicrobium sp.
CTCAGGCAACATTCTCTGTTTTGGGCAAGACCTCCCTGGAAAACCTGGGCCGAGCGTCCATTCCACGTTTTCAAGCACGGGCAATAAAACCAACGTTTATTCCTTCCGCAATGCAATCATCGGGTCCACCTTCGCCGCCCGTCTTGCAGGCAAGTAACAAGCCAGCAGCGCCGTCAACGTCAGCAGCAAGCCAATCGCCAGAAAGGTCAGCGGGTCGGTCGCGCTGACGCCGAACAACTGATTCGCCAGCAACAATCCCGTCAAGCGCATCAATCCAACTGTAGCGATCATTCCAATCGCCAGGCCAATCAACGTCAGCGTCATTCCCTGCCGCATCACCATGCGCAGCACATCGCCTGTTTGCGCGCCCAGCGCCATCCGAATGCCAATTTCATTTGTCCGCTGACTAACGGCATACGACATGACGCCGTAAATGCCGACTGACGCCAGCAACAACGCCAGCAAAGAAAAAATGCCCAGCAACTGCACCATAAATCGCTGCCCGCCCAGTGAACGATCCAACAAAAATTCCATCGTCCGCACTTTCCAGACTGGCTGGTCTTTATCTATGGACCAGATTGCGTCGCGCACGGCTTTTGAATAGCCCAGCGCGTCGCCCGAAGTCCGCACCACCAGCGAAGCGAAAATGTCTGGCCGCTGAGAATACGCAAGGTAGATTTGCGCCGCTTCCCGTTCGTCCAGGCTGCCGTGTTTGATGTCCCCCACCACGCCGATAATCGTGGCTTTCACGTCCGAACCCAGCAATTGCACCTGCTTGCCAATCGGATCTTCGCTCGGCCAGAAGCGGCGCGCCATCGTCTGGTTGATCACCACGGAGCGCGGCGCATCCGGCTGATCCTGTGCCGAGAAAGTGCGGCCTTTCAGCAGCGGAATGCGCATCGTGCGAAAGTAATTCGCATCTGTGCGATTGACCTGCGCACGCGGTTCTTGGCCTTCGGGCGGCGCTGCACGATCCGGCAAGACAAACCCTGATTCGCCAATGCCTGCGCCGTGCGGCACGGACATCACGAGTGCCGCCGATTGCACGCCTGGCACGGCCTGAACGCGCGACACAACTTCTTCGTGAAATTGCTGTTGTTGCTTTGGTTCAGGATATTTATTGCGCGGAACGCGATATTCCAGCGTCAACAGGTTTTTCGCATCGAAGCCGGGATCAACGCGCAGGTAATTGACAAAACTTCTGACCATCAACCCCGCGCCCGTCAACAATACAATCGCCAGCACGATCTGAATCACAACCAGCGCGCTGCGCAATCGGCTGCGCCCCAGATTCGCGCCTGATGATCTGCCGCCTTCATTTAGCGCATCATTTAAGTCAGGCCGCGAAAAGCGCAATGCAGGCAGCAAGCCAAACAACACGCCGGTCAGCACTGTCACACCGAAAGTAAAGCCAAACACCATCGGATCAAGTTTCACCGTTACGCCGAAAGGCAACACGATACCGCTGCTGGCTGCCAGCGCATCCATTCCCCAAACACCAATCAGAAAGCCGATCAAGCCGCCAGCCAGCGACAGCATCAGCGATTCCGTCAGCAGTTGTTGCACCAGCCGAAACCGGCTGGCACCCAGCGCGGCGCGCAAAGCCAGTTCCTTGGATCGTCCAACCGCACGGCTCAGCATCAGGTTCGCCACGTTCGCACAGGCAATCAGCAGCACGAAGCCGACGGCTCCCAACAACGCCAGCAACAAAGGCTGCAACCGCTCGACAACCATTGCCTGCAAATTGACCAGCGTCACGCCGCGATCTTTGTTCGTTTCGGGATATTGCTGCGCCAATCGGGCGGCAATCGTGTCCATTTCCACCTGCGCCTGACGTTCTGTCACTCCTGGTTTCAAGCGCCCAATGACTTCGACTGGCGCGGATTTTCGGTCAATTGAAAATCCAGGGTGATATTGCACCGGCATCCACACATCAATGTCTGAGTACGGAAAGCGAAACCCTTCCGGCATGATCCCGACGACGGTGAAAAGCTGCCCGTTCAACGTCAGCGTTTGGCCGACCAAAGTGGGATCCGCGCCAAAACGATCACGCCAGACAATCGGATTGACAATGGCGACACGCTCCGCGCCCGCCTGATCTTCACCGGGAAGAAATGCGCGACCCAGCGCCGGTTCGACACCCAGCGTTTTGAAAAAGTCTGCTGAAACAAATCCTCCGATCACACGGCCAGGTTCAGCGCGTCCGGTCAGGTTGACACTTTGCGGAGTCACGGCTGAAAGCTGCGAAAACGACTGGCTTTGCGCACGCCAATCCAGCAAATCCGGAATCGAGACCGAACCGCGCGTTTCGCCGCTAGTCTTTGAAAAGACCATGACCAGTTGCTCCGGCTGTTTGAATCCCAGCGGACGCAACAGCGCCGCATTGACCACGCTAAAAATTGCCGTGTTCGCGCCAATGCCCAGCGCCAGCATCAAAATCGCAACCAGGGTAAATCCCGGAGTTTTCATCAACGCCCGCGCGCCGTAGCGCAAATCTTGTAAAAGTGTTTGCATAATCCTCTTGAAATGATGAATTCGGAATGATGAAGGATGAGCCGACTTGCTCCTCATTCATCATTCACAGCGAAGCGCCACCATCGGATCAACTGTTGCCGCTCGTCGTGCCGGAATCCAGCAAGCCAGGAGCGCCACGAACATCAACAACAACGCAATTCCACCGAAGGTCAATGGGTCAGTCGCACTCACATCAAACAACAATGTTTGCATCCAGCGCGTTAGGGCGAAGGCCGCCAGCAATCCCAGGCCGACCCCGTCAATCATCAGTTTTAGCCCTTGCATCAGAATCAGCCGCAGCACGTCTTTACTTTGCGCGCCCAGCGCCAGCCGCACGCCGATTTCGCGCGTGCGTTCGGAAACGCTGTATGCCATCACGCCGTAAACGCCCACGCCTGCCAGCAACAACGCAACTGCGGCGAACGCTGCAAGCAGCAGCATCGTGAAACGCCGCGCGGCCATCGAACCGGAAAGGACTTCGCGCATGGGCGCAATTCGGTCAATGGCGACGGCGGAATCCACCTGCTGCACCTGCTGGCGGATGGCGTTGGCAAGGCTGGCCGGATCGCCCTGCACGCGAACGACCATCGGCATGACATCAATCGGGAATTGATCAAAAGGCGCGTACATTTCCGGTTGTGTTTCCTGCTCCAGACCGAAGTGTTTCAAGTCACTGACAACGCCGACGATTTCGCGGGCGAAGGTTTCATTGCGGATGACGATGCGCTGGCCCAGCACTTCAGTGTTTGGCCAGAATCGTCGCGCCATTGTTTCGTTGATGACTGCGACCTGCGGCGTATTTTCCACGTCGCTGGAAGTGAAGAAGCGTCCGCGGCGGAGTTTGATTCCGGCGGCGCGGAAATAATCCGTTGTCGCGACTTGAAATGAAGCCGCAGGCCCCGCCGCCGCATTCTCATCTTCGCCGTCGCGCCGGAAACGCCAGACACGCGAATCGCCGCTGAAAGGAAGAGAGTTGATTGCGCCGACGGCCTCAACGCCGGGCAGCGCCGCGACGCGGGCGAAAAGCTGATTCCAGAAATTCGTTCGGTGCATTCGCCAGTCGTCGCCGTTGTAACGCGCTGAAGGCGGCTCGAATGAAACAGTCAGCAGCCGATCCACATCCATGCCCGGCTCCACCCGCTGCACACGCATAAAACTATTGACCAGCAATCCCGCGCCCAGCAGCACGACCAGCGTCAAGGCAATTTCCGCAACGACCAGCCCATTGAACAAACGCCGCTGGCCGGAATGTCTGCCCGCACCTTGTTTCAGTGTCGCGTTCACATTCTGCCGTGCTGCCTGCCAGGCCGGAGCCAGGCCAAAGAGCGCTCCGGTCAGCAGTGAAAGCAACAAGGTGAACCCAAGCACGCCTGCATCCATACGGACTTCGCCCAGGCGCGGCAAATCCGCCGGAGCCAGCGCCATTAGCCCATCCAGTGCCCAGCTTCCCAACAGCAACCCGCCGCCGCCGCCCAGCGCAGCCAGCAGCAAACTTTCAGTCAGCAACTGCCGGATGATGCGCCCGCGCCCGGCTCCAAGCGCCAAACGAATGCCGATTTCCGATTGCCGCCCGGCTGCGCGCGCCAGCAACAGACTGGCGACGTTGATGCAGGCAATCAGCAGCACCAACGCTACCGCGCCCAGCAGCGCCAGCAACGCGGGCCGAACCTGCCCGACCTGTTCATCCAGCAACGGAATGACGTTCGCGCTCCAATTGCGATTGGTTTGCGGGAATTGTTCGGCCAACCGATGTGCGACGCCGGACAATTCGGCTTGCGCCTGTGCAATGGTCACACCCGGTTTCAGCCGCGCAATGACTTTCAGGAAATGCGCCTCGCGCATTTGCCGCTGCGCCGGGCTTAGCCGGTAGAGTTCATAAATCTGTGTGCGCTGGGGATATTGAAAGCCGGGCGGCATAACGCCGATGACTGTAAAACTGAATCCGTCGAGCTGGATTGTCTGGCCGATTAAATCTTCCGCGCCGCCGAAGCGTCGTTGCCACACGTCGTAGCCAATGATCACGCGCCTTTCGGTCGTCTGTTCGTCTTCCGCAGTGAAAGTGCGGCCCCGCAATGGCGCGGCACCGAGCGTGGCAAAAAAATCCATCGTCACGATGGAACCATTCAGGCGTTCAGCAATGGCTGTTTCTACGCCGCCGCTGATGACAGAACCGGTCACACCATACGCCGCCAGTCCACTGAAAGATTGCGTTTGCGCGTGCCAATCCAGGAAGTTGGCGGGCGCGACCTCCATCCGGTCACCACCCATCGCCGCGCGCTCCACGCTTTCAAACAGGCGGACAAGTTGTTGCGGTTCGGCATACGGCAGCGGACGTAGCAGCACGCTCTTGACCACGCTGAAAATTGCCGTATTCGCGCCAATTCCTAACGCCAGTGTCAGCACCGCAATTACCGTGAAGCCGGGATTCTTCAATAACATTCGCGCGCCGTAGCGCAGGTCTTGCCAAAGAGTTTGCATAGTTCCTTTTAAAAAGGATGAAGTATGAATGATGAATGCGGAAT
>CAYLJQ010000548.1:0-5027 GCA_964383955.1 uncultured Heliomicrobium sp.
CTATGCTGCCCTGACCGAACCGCACTTGCTGAAACTTAGTGATATTCAGCAACAACTGGGGCCAGATACCTTGTTGCTGGAATACTCGCTTGGCGAAGAGCGCAGCTTTCTGTGGGCGGTTTCGCAGAACTCACTTACTAGTTACGAACTGCCCAAACGGGAACAGGTCGAACAAATTGCGAGGAATCTTTACCTTATGCTGACCGTGCGCAGCCGCAACCGTTCCGGCGAAACTCCACCACAAAAACAGGCGCGCATCTCCCAAACCGAAGCCCTGCTTCCCGCTATGGCGCGTCAGCTCAGTCAAATGCTGCTTGCTCCTGCCGCTGCCCAACTTGGCAACAAACGCCTGGTTATTGTTGCGGATGGCGCGTTGCAATACATTCCGTTTGCTATGTTGCCTGATCCTGCCGGCACGCAGCCAAAAGATTCTGAAAATCCGCAATCCGCAATCCGCAATCTGAGGTTCCACTTGTAGTAAATCACGAACTGATCAGTTTGCCATCGGCTTCCACCTTGGCGGTGATGCGGAAAGAGCTTGCCGGAAGAAAGCCCGCGCCAAAACAATTGGCGATGTTTGCTGATCCGGTTTTTGCCGCCAACGACCCTCGTCTGAAAGTCGTTACGTCCAAGTCAACGAATCAACCTTTGCCAGCGACAGCCTCTCGGATGGTCGAACATCTTTCGGGCGACGCCACTTTACAGGGAGCGCGGCGTGGAATGGTCATCCCGCGTTTGCCATTTACCCGGCAAGAAGCCAATCAGATTCTCGCGCTCGCTCCGGCGGATTCCAGTTTCAAGGCGATGGATTTTAAAGCCAGTCGCGCTTCGGCGCTCAGTTCTGAACTTAGTCAATATCGTTATTTGCACTTTGCCACACACGGATATCTGGACAGCGAACGCGCCGGATTGTCGGCATTAGTGCTGTCGTTGGTAGACGAACAGGGGAAGACACAGGATGGTTTCCTACGCGCGCACGAACTGTACAATCTGAACTTGCCTGCTGAATTGGTGGTGCTCAGCGCTTGCCAAACTGGGTTGGGCAAACAAATCAAAGGTGAGGGAATGATCGGACTGACACGAGGTTTTATGCACGCCGGAGCCGCGCGCGTTGTTGTCAGTTTGTGGAACGTCAACGATAAGGCAACATCAGAGTTGATGGCCAAGTTTTATCAGAAGATGTTGAAAGAGCAGCAAGCTCCGACTGCAGCATTGAGGGCAGCCCAAGTAGAAATGTGGCGGCAGAAACAATGGATGGCACCATATTACTGGGCAGCGTTTGTACTCCAAGGCGAATGGAATTAATGCGAAAGGCGAACTGATTAAGAGGACGTTCTCTGCATTGCCATCGCGGTAAAAATTATATCGCGATGGCAATGCGAAGAATCACTTATTCCCCAGAAACATCCATCTCAGGATCAACCTGGAAATACATTTTTAAGTTGGTATTATTTGGGTCGGTTTGCACAGTCACGTAAACAATGCACTCAAAATTCCCGATGTTTTGCGCAGTATAGTTAAGACCGTTATTGGCACTGCTCCAGCCGTATCCTGTAATGTTACAGCCATAGCTGGTAACGGATTGTGGACTAATAGGACCAACAACATGAATTTGATTCACTACGTTTCCATTACTGTCCACGAGCGGCGAACCAGGACCCTGGCCGGAGATTCGGGAAAAAGTTATCAGTATGTCTGATATCGATGTCTGAGTTGCATTCGAAGAAGTGTCAACAACGTTAAATTGAAAACTACTGCCTTTGGTGACAATCTCTGCTTTTTGGCCATCCTCCGCAAATTTGCTCGTCTGAGCAGACATACTACATGCGAAGCCGTATGCCATGACGATAGGGGTTATTGGATTGTTTTGTTGCGGCACAGCCGGGTTTACACTTGAAGAGTAAACGACGTCGAGAGAATAGGCGGGCATAAGATCCTCCTGTTTGGTTTTCCTGTTCTCTGGCCAATGATCCAAGTTGTTTAACGACTCGGAGGAACCAGATGAAATCTTTGATTGATGCCCGGGCAACGGCCCGGACAGACAGATATATAAAGCCTTCTCTATCGCATTTAATACACCGAGATTTTCTGAATTCTTCCCTCATCTCTCCTGAGCAATTCTTCTGAGCATTGCAGGCAAGCCCGAAAGACATCTAAGGAATGGCCATTTCAGTGATGGTTCAACTCGACCAAGCGAATAAGGGTATCGCCACGCCCTTTGATTTCGGTTTGCAGATTAACGCGGTCTTCGTGGGCCTCGGATTTCGATTGGCCAAGCCTGGTCAACAATCTGCGCACGGTGTCGCGTTGTTGCGGATTGCGGATTTCGCCTTGTTCTATTGGATTCAGCACCTCTGTTTTGAGCGCTTCCAGTTCGTTAATGGCTTCCGCCGACCACAGAACCCAAATCTTTTCGTCGCCCGTGTTTTCGTTGAAGGTGAGCCAGCCTGTGCCCATCGTCTGATTGGCTTCGATTTTGGCCGAAGCTCCGTTGACCGAAGGCATCGGGAATAACAGCCAGTAACTGATTCCATTTTTGGCCGGGCCTTCGTTGATCAAATACAAGTAACCGGATTGCGGGCTGATGAAGTTGAAGCGGAATTTCGAGCCGGATTCGTACCGCTCTTTTCCTGCGGATTGAAAGGCTTCCCGGTAAGGTTTGCCGTCGCGCATCATTTGCACCGTCAGCCAGTAATGGAATGAGCGTTCCGGCAGTTGTTCGGTTACCGCTGGCCGAGTGGTGGCTGGCGCTTTCGGCTGGAACAACACCCACGACGCGATTGCGATTACAGCGACGAATAGAAAGATGACCAGCACGATTGTGGCGCGGGAAAGCTGGGCGACTGTGGCGAGTTCTTTGGTAACGGGTTCATTGCGCTCTGACAGAGTTTCAAGCGGGCGCGGTTGTTCCTGTGTCGCAGGCGGTTCTGCTGCTTGAACTGGCTTTTTGATGAAGAGTGTTGCCGATTCTGAAACTTCGCTGGATTCGCGTTCGGCGTCGAGTTCCAGACGGTGATGAAATCGTTTGAGTTCCTCAGCCAGTTGCGCGGAAGACTGGTACCGTTGGTCGCGATTTTTGGCCAGCAGTTTTTTTAAGATTTGTTCCAGTTGGGCGGGCGGTTCGGCAATTGAATCCGTCAACGGTGTTGGCTGACGTTCCAGGATGGCGACAAAAATATCCGGGATGCTTTCGCCGTGAAAAGGACGCTGGCCGGTCAGCATTTCATGCAGCACAACGCCCAGGCTCCACAGGTCGCTGCGCGAATCCAGCTTCTGACCGCGCGTTTGTTCGGGCGACATGTAATTGACCGTTCCCAGAATCACCCCCGCAGCCGTTTGCTGGGGAAGCGTTGGCGCATTGGAAAGTTGCCCAGCCATCGCTTGGGTCGGATTCATTCCTGCCAGGCCAAAATCCAGCAGCTTCACGAATCCGTCATGCCGCAGCATGATGTTTTCCGGTTTGATGTCGCGATGGACGATGCCTACGGCGTGGGCCGCGGCCAGAGCGTTGGCGGTTTGGTGCGCGATGTTTAGCGTTTCCAGCAAGGGAACTGGCCCTTGTCCAATAAGGCTGCGGAGCGTTTCGCCTTCGACAAATTCTTCGGCGATGTAATGCGTTCCGTCTGTTTCGCCGATTTCGTGAATGGCGACGATATTCGGATGGTTGGTGGCGCTGGCGGCTTTGGCTTCAGTGACAAAGCGGCGCAATCGTTCGGGGTCTTTGGCAAATTCATCGGGCAATAGTTTCAGAGCGACTTTGCGGCCAAGTTTTTCGTCAATGGCCAGATAGACTTCGCCCATTCCGCCTGCGCCAATGTGCGCTTGTATCCGGTAGTGGCCGAACAGGCGGCCAATCATCGCCGCTGCTTTTTCTTCAACAATCAACTGAGCGGCTTCCGCCGTCATAGGATTGGCCAAAAAACTTCCAGCATTTTCATTGGCTTCCAGCAATTGTTTGAGCTGAAGCAATAACTCTTCGTCGCCCCGGCATGATTCTCGTAAAAACGAATCGCGCTGCTGTGGCTGCAATTCCAAAGCCGCATGGTACAGGCCGCTGAGTTGGGCTAGCTGTTCAGGAGTCATAGGGGATAATGAAAGGCGACTTCCGAAATGAAAACGGTTCGAGCGATGTTTAATTCAGTTCAGCGGAATCGGTGATGCTTTTCAGCCGCTGGTACAACCAGACACGGGCAAAATTCCAATCGCGCTCCACGGTGGCGTGCGAAATGCTCAGCACTTCGGCTGTTTCTTCGATGGTCAGCCCGGCGAAAAATCGCATTTCGATAATCTGGCAATGGCGCGGTTTGATGGCGGCCAGTTCGGTCATGGCTTCATCCAACGCCAGCAAATCCAGATTCGGTTGATGGCCAAAGCGATCCGCTTCGCTAAGCGAAAGGGAATAATTGCCTCCGCCGCGTTTTGCCGCCCTGGCCTGACGCGCGTAATCCACCAGCAAATCGCGCATGATTTTGGCCGCCAAGCCAAAAAACTGCGCGCGGTTTTGCCAACTGGTGTGCTCTTGGTTAACCAGCTTCACGTACGCTTCGTGAACCAGCAGCGTTGGCTGGAGCAGGGACTGGTCCCGGTTGCGGCGCAGATAGCTTTGCGCCAGCCGCCGAAGCTCGTCGTAAACCATTGGCATCAATCTGTTGAGCGCAGAAGGGTCACCTTCGCTCCATTGCAGCAACAATTGAGTAATGCCTTCGTCCATCGGAGGACCCCTTTTTTAGCCGGAATACAGGTATATGTTGCCAATTCGAAATCAATGCGAACTGGTTTCTTGCCAAGTTTATGAATCTATTCGGAAAGGATGAATGCTCAATCAGGAAATTAGCATTGTGCCGCGATGAGCGTCAAGAAATTGGGTGGGCAACTGCGGTCAGAATGAAGAGTATTTACAGGGATTGGTGATCATTGTGGCTGAGGTAATCCGGGGAGGGGAAAAGGACGCTGATCAGTTGCCCGTTAATGACAGTTCAATTTGTCTGTATTGGTGCTCAATTCTTCGATCTTTTTGGCCAGCGTCC
>CAYLJQ010000549.1:0-5021 GCA_964383955.1 uncultured Heliomicrobium sp.
GTCGTAACCGGCAATGCGCGCCACTTCTTCGATCAAGTCTTCTTCAATCGCGGCGTCAATTCTCCAGGTTGGAGCTACAGCGCGCAGCAAATCTTTTTCGACTTCAGCTTCGACTTCGAACCCAAGCGCGCGCAAAATTCGCTCCGCTTCACCAAGTTCAATTTGCAAACCCGTAATGTGCTGATAACGCGCTCGGCGCATTTTGATTTTGTGTGTTTGTGCTTTCTGCGGATAAACATCCACAAGGCCGCTCAAGACTTGCCCACCGGCAATTTCCGCAATCATCGCTGCTGCACGAGCCGACGCGCCCGGCACGATTTCCGGGTCAGTTCCGCGTTCAAAACGGTATGAAGCCTCGGTCGCCAATCCCAGCGCTTTTGAAGTCGCTCGCACTTGCGCAGGCGTGAAGTACGCCGCTTCCAGCAACACGTCCACAGTCTTTTCCCTGATGCCGGAATCTTCCCCGCCCTTGATGCCTGCCAAAGCAACGGCGCGTTCCGCGTCAGCAATGACCAACATTTGCGAAGTCAGTTCGCGCTCTTCCCCGTCAAGCGTCGTCATCTTTTCGCCATCTTGCGCAGCCCGAACGATGATTCGCTGGCCTTTCAGCATCGCCAAATCAAATGCGTGCAGCGGCTGGCCAAGCTCCAACATCACGTAGTTGGTAATGTCAGCGACATTGTTGACGCTGCGCTGCCCCATCACTTCCAGGCGTTTAACCAGCCATTCCGGCGAAGGGCCAATCTTGACGCCTTTGATAATCCGAGCCGAATAGCGCGGGCAAAGATCGGGATTCAAAATCTCAACCGAAGTCACTTCGCTGGTTTTTGTTGGCACATCGCTCAGCCGTCCGGTTACCACATCGGGCATCTGCAAAGATTTTCCGATGACTGCTGCAGCTTCACGAGCGATGCCCAAATGCGACAAACAGTCAGGCCGATTGGAAGTCAGATCGAATTCCAGAACGAAATCGTCACCGTGCTCTTCGACTGCGTCCACAGCCAATCCCACCATCGTCAACTTTGCCGCCAAATCGCGCGGCGATAAATTCAGGTCAACAAATTCTTTTAGCCAGTTGTAACTGATTTTCATAAGTGCAGTAGTTTCAATCTTGATCTTCGGCTTTTACCGGAATCACCAATAACTCACAATCGAATAGAGTCCGCGCCAGATAGTTGGCAAAGGTCGCCGGAGTCATCTCGAATTTGCCGCGTGAAAGTTCGTCGAAGATTCGACGGTTGGGCGAAACCAGCGAAACCATCTCGCTGGCCAGCCGGTGGAAACAAGCATCGTCTAGAACTTCAGGCTCACGCGAAGCCAGAACTTTCGGCATGGCTTCGGCAAAATCTTCACCGTGAATCGCGTGTTCCAGGCGTCTGGGTTTCGAGCAGAAATACACGTCCTTGGTGGTGCCGCTGAAAACGACCCGATGATTCTGGTTGTCGGGCAATTCGCCTATTTCACCCGGGCTGATAAACAAGGTATGAGCGACAACTCGCCCGTCAAAAAACGCGCCATTCAGGTTGACGGCTTCGTGCATTTTCGGAGTGGCGTAATACACCAAGCAGCCGCGCTTTTCCAGTTCCGCTAGCAACTGCTGCTGGTTGGATTGCGTCTTGCGGTAAATCGGAAACCGGAAATACGGCAAGCCAACCAGTTTCGATTCGCCTGCGTTCTTTCGCTTCATGTACTCGCTGGCTTTGAACTGAAGAAACAGCGGATAACCTTTTGGCGGCTCAGCTTCGGCTTCATCTTTCGCTTTCTTCCGCTTCTTTTCGGTTCCTGGCAGCGGCACATCCGTTGGCAAATAGCCAAAACCGCGCACCAGTTCGTGCGTCAGAACAAAGCCGTATGCGAATTCTGAGACCTTGCGTTTCATAAGTTAGCTGAACTGTTCCAGAAACCGGACGTCGTTTTCGTAAAGCAGCCGAATGTCGTCCAAGCCATACATCAATGCGCACAAACGATCCAAGCCAAGCCCGAACGCGAAGCCTGTGAATTCTTCGGGATCAATGCCGACAACGCGAAGCACATTCGGATGCACCATTCCTGAACCTCCCATTTCGATCCAGCCGGAACCTTTGCAAACGCGACAGCCGCTCCCCCCACATTTGAAGCAGGTGTAATCAATTTCGGCTCCGGGTTCAACGAAGGGAAAGTACGAAGGCCGAAAACGCGTCTGGGTTTCAGGGCCGAACAGGCGGCGAACGAATTCTTCGACGGTGCCTTTCAAATCTCCAAGCGTGATGCCGCGATCAATCAACAAGCCTTCGACTTGATAGAACATTGGATTGTGCGTGGCGTCAGGCGTGTCGCGACGAAAGACTCTGCCCGGCGCAGCCACGCGCAAAGGCGGCGTTCGCTTCTGCATCGCGTGAATCTGCATCGTAGAAGTTTGCGAACGCAGCGCCAATTTGTCAGTCAGGTAAAAGGTGTCCTGTGGGCTACGTGCAGGATGATTTGCCGGAATGTTCAGTGCGTCGAAGTTATAGAAATTCGTCTCGATTTCCGGACCGTCTTCGATCTCGTAACCCATTGAAACGAAAATGTCTTCAATGCGGTGACGCAGCAATGTAATCGGGTGCAGGTGACCGGCTTGAATGCGGCGACCGGGCAAAGTCACGTCAATTCGTTCTTTGGCTAACTGCTCAGTTTCACGTTTGGCGGCGAAACCATCCAGCAGGGCTTCAATCGCCGATTCGACATAAGTTTTTAGCTCGTTTAGTTTCGCGCCGACGGCTTTTCGGTCTTCAGGCGAAAGCTTGCCAAGCGTTTTCATCTCGGCGGTCAGCAACCCGCTTTTGCGTCCAACCCAAAGGTCACGCAGCGAAGTAACTTCGGCTTCGCTAACCGCTGCCGCCAGTTCTCTGTCGAAATCCGCACGTAGTTGTGTGATGCGATCTGACATAAATCAGTAATTCTGCTTTATCAAGCGAAGACCCAAGACTTGTGGAGCTGTAAAGCATCCGGTCTTGGGTCTTTGGTGTTTCGCTGACCAGCGTTTTGTTGCTGGATTGTCTGGTAACCAGCGCTGTTAAGCTGCAACAGGCTTCGTTTTCCCGGCAGACTCCAAAGCCTTTTTCACCGAACTTGCCAATTCGGCAAAAGCTTCAGGCTGGCTTACTGCCAAGTCAGCCAGAACTTTACGATCAAGTTCGATGTCGGCCAGCTTCAAGCCGTGCATAAACTGACTGTAATTCAATCCATGCAGCCGCGCTCCGGCACCAATACGAATGATCCAAAGCGAGCGATAGTCACGCTTTTTGATTTTGCGGCCAACATAAGCAAATTTCAGCGCACGCTGAACCGATTCTTTCATCGAACGGTACAATTTGCTTTTCGTACCGCGAAAACCTTTTGATAGTTTCTCTAGCTTCTTGCGCTTCTCTACGCGCTTGGGTCCACGTTTTGCACGAGGCATATGCCCCTCCTTACTAAAATGATAAATGTTGAACTATGAATGCTGATACTCGACTATTAGTCTCTGCCATAGGGCAGCATCGCATTGACACGAGCCACGTCGCTATCGGAAACCATCACGTCCAGATCCAGCATGCGTTTCCGCTTCGCTGTTTTCTTGGTCAAGATATGACGCGCATGGGAATGTCCACGTTTGATCTTGCCAGTGGCGGTTTTGCGAAAACGCTTGGCCGCACCTTTATGGGTTTTAAGTTTAGGCATTATTCCTCCGTTATGATTTCTTCGGTGTGAAGATTACTGTGAACTGCATGCCTTCAAGCCGAGGGCGATTTTCGGGAACCCCGATTTCAGTCAAATCCTGCTCCAATCGTTCGAGCAACTTTTGCCCCAGTTCCTTGTGGGTGATTTCTCGACCACGAAAACGGACGGTAGCTTTGACCTTGTTGCCATCAGCCAAAATCTCTTTGGCATGCTTCATCTTGAAATTGTAATCGTGCTCATCAGTCGCCGGGCGAAACTTGATCTCTTTCACTTCGATGACGACCTGCTTCTTCTTTGCTTCATGAGCACGCTTTTTCATCTCATAGAGATACTTGCCGAAATCAACAATTCGGCAAACGGGCGGTTGAGCCTGCGGCGCAACCTCGACAAGGTCATAGCCGCGCTCGCGGGCAGTCCTGACCGCTTCTTGCGGCGTCATGATGCCCAATTGCTGACCTTCTTCGTCAATGACGCGCACTTCTTTTGTGCGAATGCGTTCGTTGACTCTGACTTGAGGGCCTTTTTGGTCGCGACGCCCTCCACGATAACCGCCGCCCTGATAACCGTTGCTAATAGAAACACCTCCAAGGTTTGTTGATTGTTAGTGACAGGTTGCGGAAACCTGCCGCTAACAATCGCTAAGTTTGCAAAGCGCGCGAACTCGTAAGTTCTTTTAACTGCGCGCTAAATTCCGCTACTGGCACTGCGCCCGTGTCACCTTTGACGCGATCACGCACTGCAACCAGCCCGGCTTCGGCTTCACGTTCACCAAGCACCAGCATAAAAGGAATCTTTTTCAATTGAGCATCGCGAATCTTTGCGCCGATTTTTTCACTTCGCAAATCAGCCTGAACTCTATGCCCGGCAGCCAGCAACTCGCGCTCGACCTGAACGGCTTTGTCATTAAAGCGATCCGAAATCGGCAGCACGATGGCTTGTGTCGGAGCCAGCCAAACAGGAAATGCCCCGGCGTAATGCTCAATCAGAATTCCAAAGAACCGCTCGAACGAACCCAGGATCGCCCGGTGAACCATAATCGGTTGATGCGGTTTGTTGTCCGCACCCGTAAATTCAATGCCGAACCGTTGCGGCAAATTGAAATCCACCTGAATCGTTGAAAGCTGCCACGTGCGCTTGATTGCGTCCACAACTTTGAAGTCAATCTTCGGGCCGTAAAACGCCGCTTCATCTTCCATTCGCGCGTAAGGCAACCCGTATTGATTTAGCGCGTCCGTCAAAGCCTTTTCAGCCAGTGTCCAGACTTCATCCGATCCCAGATATTTTGAATAATCCGTTGCATGTCGAACTGAAAGCTCGGCTTTGTATTCAAAGCCGAATGC
>CAYLJQ010000550.1:0-4993 GCA_964383955.1 uncultured Heliomicrobium sp.
GAAGGTGAAAGAAAACAAGTCCTATTTCGACCGCCTTTTGTTTTACAAAGGCTTGAAAAAGGAAAGCGAACTGGTAAACCTCGAAAAGGCCACGGATCTGGAAATTGCGACGGTGGGTTACGGCCTTGGGAACTGGCATTTGTACAATGGCAACCGCGCAAAAGCAGAAGAGCTTTTCCAAAAGATCGTTAGCGGAAAATACTGGCCTGCGTTTGGCTTTATTGCTGCGGAGACAGAATTGACCAGAAGCAGGAAGTGATTACTTCATCAATTTTGCCAGCAGATAAAGAACGATCACGCTGCGCGCGCTCCAGGCTGCGGTGCGAATCCAATTGGTGGTCACCAGGGTTTGATGGGCTGCGATGTCGAACCCGGATGAAAGTTTGTTGTGTTGCGGAACTGAAAGGAAAAAGGTCGTTGCCCAAATCAAAAGGACCAAGGCGAATCCGATAATTAGCCAAATCGGCGGCAAGTTTGGTGGTCTGGTCAATACCAACATGGCCGCTGTTGCCAACTCCAACAGCATCAGCGGCACGACGACAAGCGATGTCAGGTTGGAGTGTCCAGTTTCATAGCGCGCAAATTCTGCCAGACCAACTCGGCTGAATAAGGGGTAATGAACGATCTGCACAAACCAGATGACTCCGGTCATCATCAGTGTGGAAGCCGCGTTTATCAGGAAAACAAATCTCATGGCTTCATGTTGGAAAGGCGCTGCCTGCGACAGGCGACGCTGCAATACTTGACTTCCTCCCAGACGGTTTTCCATTTCTTGCGCCAGGCGAACGGGCGCTTACAAACAGCGCAAATCTTTGTCGGCAGATTTTGCTTCTTGAATTTGCCCATCCGGCCACAGTTTCTTGACCACTTGCGTTGGAGCTATTTGGGTTGTGCGGCTGGAGCCGCGCTGGTTGTCCACGCCGTCCACCAAAGATCCCGCAACATCTGCGCGCCGACGGCCAAGCGCTCGCTGACGAATTTTTTATGTTCGGGTGAACTGTTCGTTGCGCTGAACTGTTCTTTTTTGTCCAAAATATAGAGCGGTTCGACCAGCTTGTTTGACGCTTTCAGATAGTCCCACAACTCTTCACGCGGTTTTTCAACGACTCGCGGCGTGTCATTGATCAGCGGCAGGATGTCATTCAACGCAATTTTTGCGCTGACGAATTCTTCTTCGAAGCGGAAGTGAATGCCGCGTTCGCGTGAAAAGACAGTGTAACCATTGGGATTTGCGCCCGACCAACCGTTGTAATGAATCGTTGTGTGATGCGGGTTGGCGCTGTCGCTGACGTAATGGCCCAAAATGCCAGCGTCGTTGACGATGCGCTGTTCGATCCATTTGCGCTTGTTGCCGTCTTTCTCTGCGCGCCACAAACGAAACTCAATCCGAAGCGTTTGAAACAATTCCAGCATTCGGTAGGGGACAAAACCCGCCGTTGTCGGTTTCTGACCAGCTTTAATCAGTTCCGCCGTGAAGTCGTAACGGTTCATCGCTTTCATTGCCGCTTCCGGCACAAGCTCCATGTCCAGAAAATGGTCTGGTGCATAAGCGGAATCCATTGCGCGATCCAGATTCGATTCATCGCGACTGCGCCAGCGATCAGGTTCCGGATTCAAATAGCTGAGTTGTTCCGCAGCCTTGCGAAAGAAGTTGGGCATTTCTTTGGGCAGCTTTTTCGCTGCGGCCAAGCCGGAAAGCTCGTGGCCTTTTTGGCCCCAGCCGCGCACAGTCAGTGGATAGATGGCCAAAACCGCAAATGCCAACAGCGAAACGAATATGAACGCACGGTTGAATTTTGATTTGAACATGGTTTTATCTCTGTGGAGTCAGGTCAATGCTGTACAGCTTTTTACCGCTGATGTCGTGCAAGCTGACAGTCATTACTGATGATTTACCCTCAATTTTGACAGCACCGAAAAACTGAAAGCCATCTTTTGGCGAACGATTGCCTTTCATGCCTTTGGGAATTCCCGTGAATTTCACTTCAGGGCCAAAAGTGTCATCCATCTGTCCAGGTCCGAAGGTTCCAGCATTCAATGGTCCGGCGACAAATTCCCAAAATGGATTGAAGTCTTTGAATTGCGCCTTCGCCGGATTGTAGTAATGCGCGGCGCAATAATGAACATCCGCCGTCACCCAGACTACGTTTTTGATCCGATTGCGTTTGATGAAGCTTAGCAATCCGGCCAGTTCCAGTTCTCGCCCAAGCGCTGGACCGTTGCCGTTGGCGAATGCTTCATATTTGCCGCCGGTGTCTCCAACAATGATGCCAATGGGCATGTCGCTGGCGATAACTTTCCAGGTCGCTTTTGAACTGAGCAGTCGCTGCTTGATCCAGTTGACCTGCGCGCTGCCCAGAAATACGGATTCGTCGTTGATCGTGCTTTGGCGGTTCGGAGTGTTCGGGCCGCGATAGCTGCGTTCGTCCAGCATCAGCACGTCAACCAATGGCCCATAATTGAATCCGCGATAAATCTGTTCAGGGTCATCTGCGTTAAAGCGCAGAGGCAGATAATCCAGAAACGCTCGTTTGGCGCGTGCTGCCAGCAGGTCAATGCTTTTCACCTTATATTTAGGATCGTCCAGGATTTGGCCCGGATACCAGTTATTGCGAACTTCGTGATCGTCCCATTGCGCCAGCGTCGGCACTTCAGCATTGAATTTTCGGAAATTCGCGTCCATCAGGTTATAGCGATAGTTACCACGAAATTCGTCCAACGTTTCGGCGACTTTTGATTTTTCTGGCGTTGTCAGATTTTTCCAAATCGAACCGTCATCCAGCTTTACTTCAGACTGAATGACTCCGTCGGCGTAAATTGTGTCGCCGGAATGAATGAAAAAATCCGGCTGCGTTTTTCGCATCTCCTCATAGATTTTCATTCCTCCGAAATCGGGATTGATGCCCCAGCCTTGTCCGCAAACATCGCCACCGAAAACGAACGAAACATCTCGCTGCGCTACGGGCTGAGTATTGAAACTGCCGATGACCGGTTCACTTGTGATTTTCGTATTTTCCAGGTCTTGAAAACTGACGCGGTAAAAAATCTTTTGCCCTGATGGCAAACCACTCAGATCAACGCGAGCGGTGAAATCGGAAGACTCAATCGCTGCCGGGCCAAGAATTCGCTTTAAGTTTTGAAAGGATTCCGTCGTCGAGTATTCGACAATCATTCGGGCTGAACGATCACTGCGGCTCCAAACAACGGCTCTGCCAGGCGTGATGTCGCCGGTTTGAACTCCAAATGGAATCTGCGGACGATTCTGCGCAAACGTGATAATCCCGGGAGCGCCAGCCAACAAACCGCTGGAGGCTGCTGCACGAGTGAGAAAAGTTCGTCGGTTCATAAATGATTAAGCAGGTTGTAGTTCGCGAAGTTGTTGGTAAAGCGATTCGACTTGACTGCGTGTATCTTCAAAACCTAGTGACGTGTTGATGGCAAAATCTGCGTATTTCAATTTTTCGGCGGAAGGCATTTGCGATGAAATTCGCGCTACTGCTTCTTCGCGCGTCAAATTGTTCCGAGCCATCAACCGCTCAAGCTGGATTTCCGGTTCGCAATGAACGACGATCAGTTTGTCGAAGCGACGAAACGAACCGGTTTCGATAAGCAGTGCAGCGTCAATGATTGTGATGGCTTGCGGGTTCCCGCGTTCGATTTCTGCCAGCCAGCGGGCCTGCGCTTCGTAAACTCTTGGGTGAACAATGGAATTGAGTTTTTCGCGTTTTGCCGTATCGGTGAAAACGATCTCGCCCAGTTTTGCGCGGTCAAGCTTGCCATCTGTGGTGACAACTTGTTTGCCAAAATACGCGACAATTTCTTCAAAGGCTGGCTGTCCAGGTTCCACAACATCGCGCGCTGTTCGGTCAGAGTCCAATACTTCGCAACCCAACTTGTTCAGCACGCCCAGAACAAAAGATTTGCCAGTCGCAATTCCACCTGTCAGGCCAACTTTCAGCATACATTACAAACCCCGGCGCATTTCTGCTGCGCGAAGCGTGTTTTGCATCAGCATGGCGATTGTCAGCGGGCCAACTCCACCAGGAACCGGTGTCAGCCAGGAAGCTTTTTCGGCAACGGTTCGTGGTTCCACATCTCCAACCAATGTGCGACCACGCTTGGCCAAAACTTCTAACCGTTTTGTTCGTTCTGGTTCTGCAAAAATGCGGTTGATTTCTTCCTCAGTGGTCGCGTCATTCATGCCTACATCAACCACAACGGCTCCTTCGCGAACATGATCGCCTGTAATCATTGCCGTGCGTCCGATGGCAGCAATCAAAATGTCTGCCTGTTGGGTAATGGCTGGCAAGTCAGGCGTTTTGGAATGACAAATTGTAATTGTTGCGTGGCGATGCAGCAGCAACAGCGCCATTGGTTTGCCGACAATGTCGCTTCGTCCCACGACAACGGCATGAGCGCCTGCAACGGGAATTTTGTAGTAATCCAGCAACTCGATTACTCCGGCAGGAGTGCAGGCTACTAATGTTTTTTGCCCCTGAACCAATCGCCCGACATTGACGGGATGAAACCCATCCACATCCTTGGCTGGATCAATGGCTTCCAGAACACGGCGCGAATCAATCTGAGCAGGCAGTGGCATTTGAACTAAAATGCCATCTATCGCTTCGTCCTGATTCAGTTTCTGGACAAGTTCCAGCAGTTCTTCGGTGGATGTTTCCTTTGGCAATGCATGCTTTTCGGAATGAAGGCCCAGCGTTTGGCACGTTTTGACTTTGCTGCCCACGTACACTTGAGACGCAGGGTTATCGCCAACAATAACAGCCGCCAAACCAGGTCTAATCCCTTGAAGTCCCAGTTCAATGACACGTTTGGAAACGCGTTGTTTAATATGTTCGGCGACTTCCGCGCCGTTTAACACTTGAGCAGCCATGACCAGAGTTTTCCTCCGAAGAAAGTACGAAATAGTAGTTGAGGCCGCAATCTTAACACAACTACCCTTGGCTTACCGGTTTGAGAAATCCTTCAAGCTCAA
>CAYLJQ010000551.1:0-4989 GCA_964383955.1 uncultured Heliomicrobium sp.
CTATCCATTTTGAAGCAGCAGGGAGTCAGCGTATGGCATGACCGCCAGATTCCACCGGGCACGGAATGGGAAGCGGCGCTCGATGAGCGTATCAACCAGGCGCATATCATTCTGTTGCTTATCAGTTCTGATTTTCTAGGCTCGCACTATTGCTACGAAAGAGAAACGACTCGCGCGTTGGAACGCCATGACAAGGGAGAAGCCATCGTTCTGCCAATCATTTTGCGCCCTTGCGATTGGAAAGGCAGCCGTTTCGAAAAGTTACAGGCGTTGCCAATAGACTTGCGTCCGGTGACGAAGTGGTCGAATCAGGATGAAGCGTTTACAAATATTGCGGAAGGCATCCGTAAATCAGTGAATCGCTTACGCTCCTACGTCAAACCAGCTACGAACCAGCCTGGGATAGGCGATGAAGTCTTCCGTTCGTGCGACCGTGACGATCAGGTAGACCCTTTCGACAACTTTATACGTCGGGAAGCACGGGTTCTGGTTTGTGGCATCCGGGCGACAGTCTCCGACCTGCCCAACAGTCTGGCAAACCGACTGACTAAAATTACGCTTAGCAGCTACGCCATCCGCAAGTGGGGAGAGAAAGAAGGCGTTGTCACCGATAAGCTGATTACCTGGCCTAACGCAAAGGGCGTTTCCACCGGGCTGGAGTTTCTGCTCTCGCGCATTTATCGAGAGTTGGATTGCGATGAGCGTAAGGCATCCGCCGAAGCTTTTGTTGGGGCTTTCTCGACTCGGCTGGAAAAAGTGATTGTGCTGCGCCACGAAATTCGCGCTGAACGCTGGAATTCTGAAGACCGGGCTTTGCTGGAACAGTACTTGCGCTTCTGGAATGACGTGCAGACGCGGTCGCCTGCGCCGCAATTCGTGATCTTCTTCAATCTGATTTACCCCGAAAAGCCATCTAGCTTTTTGCGCTGGCCGATTTCCCGGGGACGCTTCGACCGCGGTGCCTTCAGCCGGGAGTTGCAGCAACTATTTGACGAATCGAAAAGTCCGAACCTTCTGTTAGAAGAATTGCCTCGGATCGAAGAACAGCACGTCATGGCTTTTTTTGCCCGTCACGGCATTCTCGACGAAAGTGACCGGCTGGACTGGTGCGAAGAGTTATTCAGAGGGCGTAGGTTTCTTCCAATGAAAGAGGTCGAGCAGGCACTCAAGAAACTTCTCAACCAAATCCCCTAACCACGAGGCTGATGATGAGTGAACGAAACCATTTTCATCTTTACGCCGGCGACGGCTCCACACTCAAAGAACGTGATTTGGCTTTGCCTGATTTCGAAGCGCTGGATCGGATGAACGATCCGGCGGGTTATCTGGCCGAGCCGGGATTGCGCGATGCAGTCAATGTCGCCCTGGCACTGGGCCAGCCACTTCTGCTGACCGGCGAACCAGGCACGGGCAAGACGCAGTTGGCCGCCAGTCTGGCGCATGAGCTTGGACTGCACGCGCCGCTGGTCTTCAACGTCAAAACAACGGCGACGGCACGCGATCTGTTTTACCGCTACGATTCGCTCCGACATTTTCACGACGCGCAGTTCCGCAAGGAAGGTGGCATCCGCATCGAAGATTACATCGAATTCGAAGCGCTCGGTCTGGCTGTGCTGTTGTCGCAGGAACCGTCCGTCGCCGCCCCATTTCTGCCTGCCGATTATCAGGACCGCGGCCAGACGCGGTCTGTTGTGCTGATTGATGAGATTGATAAGGCTCCGCGCGATCTGCCCAACGATGTGCTGAACGAGATCGAATCCATGGAGTTCATGGTCAAAGAAACGGGTCGCAGCTTCCGTTCCGATCAGCGTTTTCGTCCCATTGTCGTGCTGACCAGCAATTCCGAAAAGAATCTGCCTGACGCTTTTATGCGCCGCTGCGTTTTCTACCATATCGAATTCCCGGACAAGGCGCGGTTGCGCGAGATCATCAACAGCCGGGTCGAACTGTCGAATGCTTTCGCGCCCACAATGCTCGATGCGGCGATTGACCGGTTTGAAGAAATTCGGAAGCTGGCCTTGAGAAAGCCGCCTGCCACGGCGGAATTGATCGCCTGGGTACGGATTCTGGATCGCCTGGCACTGGACGCGCGCGGGGCGGCGGAAACCCTGGCCTTCGCCTATTCGGCGCTGGCCAAAAACGAAGACGATTTGAAACTGATGCGGGGAAAATCGAAGTGATGGAGGCGCAGAACGAACAATCCGTCCGCATCGCTTTCGGAGACTTTCTGGCCTATCTGCAGGGGAAAGGCTTCAAGGTCGGCGTGGATCAGCATTTGCGCTTGCAGCAGTTGCTGGCGCGCGTGGCCGGACATTGTCAGCCCGCAGAATTGAAAACGTTGCTTTGCCCAATCTTTGCCAACAGCCGCGATCGGCAGCGGGAGTTTTACAGAGCCTTCGACGAATTCTTTGCCATCTTTCAACCAGTTGAAGCCAAGCCTTCGCCTCAACCGCAACCCGCGCCCGGCCCGCCCGACAAGCCAATTGCTCCCACGCCCCGCCGTGTGCTGGTCATTACATTGCTGTACTTATCGTTTCTTTCGGGCGCAGCGTTCTTACTAACCAATGAACGATTTTTATTGCTTATTGGCTTGAACCAATTGATCCTGCCCGAACCGGAACTGGTCATTCCTAAACCGCCAGCGTCAGTAATAGTTGATATCATTCGTCCGGTAAACATATCGCCTACACCAATGCCTACATCAATACCTGCGCCGCCGCGCGATTGGGTGATTGATTATCGTTGGCAATTACGTTTGTTGGCGTTGCTCGCGCCGCTCGCCATTTTCGCGATCTGGGCGTTGTGGCGATGGTGGCGACGCCGGCCTGTGATTGAAAAAGCCCAGGGGCGCAGGCCGCCTTTCACCTGGCCGATTGAATTGGAGCAGGAAGAGTGGCGGCTGGATCGGTCGCAGAAGTTTTATCAGGCGGCGCGTGGATTGCGGCGCAGGCAGCGGGATGATTTTGAGCACCTGGATTTGCCGCGAACCATTGCCGCGACCATCGAAGCGCGCGGTTATCCGAGTTTTCGTTTCCGCCGGGCCAGCCGTCCGCCCGAATATCTGGTGTTGATTGACCGCGTCTCGCCGCACGACCATCAGGCGCGGCTGTTCGATGAGTTGGCGCAGGCGCTGGATCGCGAAGGTTTGTTCATCACACGTTTCTTTTACGACGGTGACCCGCGTGTATGTCGTGAAGCCATGCAGAAGAAGCGGGAATTCCATCCTGTCGAAGCAACGCCGGAGCGTGAGCGTAACAGGTTTCTCGTGAAACCGCGACCAAGCGCGAATTTTATCTGGCCGATTTGCACCGGAAATTCCCCGGGCGACGCCTGGTGTTGATGGGCGATGGAGCGCGGCTGCTTGATCCCATGACAGGTGAATTCACGGCGTGGTCGGCGCTGCTGACCGAATGGGAAGAGCGCGCCATCCTGACGCCGGTCAGTTTGCCCGCCTGGCGGCGGCGCGAAGGCACTCTGGCAGAATCTTTCACCCTGCTGCCCGCGACACTGGCCGGAGTGGCCGAACTGGCCGAACGGTACGAATTGCCGCTTGCTGATGAACGCCGCCGCGAAGACCTTGCCAGCAACGTTGCGCCGCCCGATACCGATTACGACGTGACGATCAAGGATCTCAAGGATTACTTGGGGCCGGATGCCTTCCAGTGGTTGTGCGCCTGCGCCCTGTACCCGGAACTGCAATGGGAATTGACGTTGAAAGTGGGCCAATTGGCGCTCCCGCCCGAATCCGCCGCCCGATTGGACGAAGCGCTGCTCTGGCGGCTGTTGCGGCTGCCGTGGTTTCGCAAGGGGCTAATTCCCGATCAGGTTCGATTGGAACTGGTACGCACCCTCGACGTGGAAGCGGCCCGCCGCGTGCGCGAATTCCTGATCAAAACGCTGGAAGACAATTCCGCCGAAGAAGGCACTTATGCGGCAGACGAACGCCGGTTGGACATCGCCGTACAGCGAGCTTATCTGGCGGGCGATGACCGCCGCGAACGCAAAGCCGCAGTGGAAAAGATCGAGCATCTGGAACCGGGTGAGTTGCAGCGTGATTACACGCTTCTTCGCTTGCTAGAAGAGCGCCCGACTTCACTGCTGGCATTGGTGCTGTCTGCCCGGTTGCGCAAACTTTTCTATCCCGAAGGACTGTCGCATTACGGGATGAAGTGGCAGGTAGCGCTGGCATTGGCGCTGGTGGCCGCGCTACTCCTTTGGGGTGGCGTCGAAGACTTTATTCGCTATCGTCAGGCGCATCAGCCAAAATCGGCCCCGACGCCCGAACTCAGGCCGACGCCAACGCCTGTTGTGACACCGACGCTCAACCCAATTCTTTCAGGAACTCCAAATGTGACGCAAAAGTTGTCAGTTAGCCCCACTGTAACAGCTACTGCTGTGGACGCCAGCACAATGCCCCGAATCTTAACCGGCATTCTTGATAAGATGGAGAATGCTCACAGGCAAATGAAGAGTCTGAAAGCTGAACTTGTTCAGCAGAGGGCCTATCCCCAAATCGGCATCACCGACACAGATTATGGCACGTTGATATACAAGCCCGCTTCCGGTAAAGACAAAGGCAAGCTCCGGATTGATTACACCAAGCCGGACGTCAAGGTTTTGTCGGTCATCGGCGAAAACGTCACTTTCTACGAGCCGAGGCTGAATCAAGCTATCAAGAGCACCGTAGGCAGAGTTGCTAAAGGCGAAACCGGAACGCAATTGATGGGCCTGGACGGCTCACTCAAAGTGCTACTTAATAACTGCAAAGTTGAGATCGCAGGTGATGCGACGGTCGGCGGACAGCCCGCTACGATCCTGCGCCTGACGCTGCAGGACAGAGACGATTATTCTTCAATTGATATTTGGATTCCACAGAATGGAATTCCGGTGCAATGGAAGATGGTTGAGCGTAATGGCGATTACACTGTGGTTACATTGAAAAACACCCAGATGAATACGAACATCGCCGACTCGGCATTTGACATTAAT
>CAYLJQ010000552.1:0-4985 GCA_964383955.1 uncultured Heliomicrobium sp.
GCATGGAAAAATACATATAGCCCAGCAGTTTTCCCGGAAAATTCTGGGTTTGCAGACGTTTATCCAGGGAAATCAGTCCAATATCGAATTCGGAAAGCATGGCCAGGTATTCTTGCTGGCTGACCGGCGGCAGGATGCGAATGTTTATGAGTTCTTTTTCCACAATCAACGCTTTCAGCCGCTCAACTTCGCTGCCGTCTCCAACCAGCAAAAATTGGATTTCCGTTTCAGCCAGAAGCCTGTCGGCCAGGCGAACAATGTTGTCAATGTCTTGCGCGACACCGATGTTCCCGCCGTAAAAGAAAACGACTTTCTCCTGCAAGCCTAATTTCTCTCGATAATTGCCGGGAACGAATTCCTGGTCGTCCAGCGTCGTCCAGTTGTGAATCACTTCCAGGTCGTAGCGCTTGTTTGGCAGGCTGGTCGTAAAGTAATCCAGATTGGCCTGAGACTGGACTCCGATAATGTCGGCGGCGGCGTATTGCTCCAGTTCTTTCATCCGAAAATACTTATACGCCCATCCTTTTTTCATCACGCCCGCATCAACCGCCCACTGCGGAAAGATGTCGCGCAGAATCAGATAAGATGGACACTTCCACAACGATTTCAGCTTTCGCACCAACTCGCCAAAGAAAATGCTGGGGGAATAGAAAAGGATCAAATCGCATGGGTGATTGCGAAAGAATTCCTTCCCTTTTCGCCACATCGTTGCTGAAAGCTGCGCTTCGCGAACGGCGCGCGACAGTCTGGACACGCCCTTGAGCTTGCCGGTTTTGATGCGTGCCACTGTCAACTCGCTTTCGGTGGACAGTTCCAGATCATTGCCATTCAAACAGTTTGGAGTAATGACAGTCACGCTGTGGCCCTGTTTGTGCAGTTCGATTCCCAAGTCATGCACCAGTTTGGCGCTTGCCGTCGAATGTGGGTAATAACAATCTACAATGATTGAAATACGCATAAACCACCTCTCGTATAACCAAGATTGCTGATGTTGTGGGGTTAATTGGTGAAATCGTCGCGGGTCAGATTGAGAACGGAACCAGCCGCGCTTGATCAAATTGCCCGTTCTTGCCAGGCTCTTTCGGCTAAGTCGGGAACGCGGAACCCCAGCAGAATACGACACACCGTCGCCGCTACATTTTCCGCCATGTATTCCGCCGGGGGGCACCAACCGCGTTTTTCACTGGTCACCAACTCGACCAGTTTCAGGATTCTGGCTGGGTCACACCCCGCCAGAACATTCGATCCGCATTCGATGGTTTCGGGACGTTCGGTCACGTCGCGGATCGTGACGTTTGGCGTACCGAAGATGCACGCTTCTTCCTGCACGGTTCCGCTGTCTGAAATGACGCAGAACGCAGCCTGTTCCAAACGAATAAAATCAAAAAAGCCAAGCGGCTCCATAAACCGCAATCCGGCATAGTTGATGTTGACGCCGAAGCTTTCGACCTTGGCCCGCGTGCGCGGGTGAAACGAACAGATGACCGGAAGCCCGTATCGTTCGTGCAGATACGCCAGAGCTTCGACCAGATTGCGCAGCCGCTCTTCCACGTCCACGTTTTCTGCTCGGTGCATCGTGATCAGAATGAATTTGCGCGGTTGCACTCCCAGGTTCGCCAACACGGAACTGCTTTCAATACGGTCGGCGTAATGCTCAATCACTTCTTTGATCGGATTGCCTGTGACGTAAATCCTGTCGCCTGCAATCCCTTCGCGAAGCAGATTTTCCCTGCTGCGATTGGTGTAAGGCATCAGCACGCTGCTGGAATGATCAATCACGCGGCGATTGACCTCTTCCGGCACACGGTCGTCGAAACAGCGGTTTCCGGCTTCCATGTGGTACACGGGAATCCCCAATCGCCGAGCGACCATCGCCGTCAGCCCGCTGTTTGTGTCGCCAAGGATCAGCAATCGGTCCGGACGATGTTCGAGGAACAACGACTCGCTTTTGGCCAGTATCCCCCCGACCTGGCCGGCAAAGCCGTTGCCCCGAACATCCATGAACACGTCAGGATTCCGGATCCCCATTTCCCGGAAAAACAGTCCATTCAGCCGGTCATCGTAATTCTGGCCGGTATGAACCAGGACGTGTTCGGCGCGCTGATCCAGCATTTTGATGACCAGGCTGAGCCGTATGATCTCCGGCCTGGTACCTAGGATGGTCATGATCTTCATCGCAACATCTCCGCCATTTCGTGCTCTTTTTCCAGAGCCTGGTCTTCAAACATCAAACCGCGATCTTTCAAAAGCTTGGCGGTTTCTTCCAGCGTCATGACTGTGTCGGCGGAGCTGTACTCTTTATCGAGCACGCCCGAACCGCGCCAATCACCGCAAACTTCCGGCAGCAGTGGCAAAATGGCGAACCATTTGCCGCGCGCCACCGTTCGGTAGGCTTCTTCCTGGCTGACCATAATTTCGTGAATCTTCTCGCCCGGCCGAATGCCAATGAATTTGACGTCAATCTTGCGTCTGCCGATTAACGCCTGCGCAATGTCCGTCACCAAGGCTGATGGCGCTCTGGGAACGTACGTTTCACCGGGCAATCCGGTGGTGATGGCCGCGAAAACCGTGTCCACCGCGTCATCCAGGCTGAGCAGGAAGCGCGTCATTTCCGCTGTCGTAATAGTGATTGGTCCGCCGCCGCGAATCTGGTCGTGAAACAGCGGCACGACTGAACCGCGCGAAGCCAGCACGTTTCCATATCGAGCGCACAAAAAGCGCGTTTGCGGGCAACGAATGTTTCCTTGGATAAAGACTCGCTCTTGCAGCGCTTTGGTCATGCCCATCGTGTTGATCGGCTTACAGGCTTTGTCTGTGGAAATGCCGACCACTGTGTCCACCTGCAAATTGAATTGCTCAATGGCCCTGACAATGTTTTCCGCGCCGAGCACATTTGTCCGAACGGCTTCATAAGGAAAGTATTCGCACGTCGGCACCTGCTTCAGCGCTGCTGCGTTGAAGACAACATCAGCATCGCGCAGCACGCTGGCGACACTGTGAAAATCGCGAATATCGCCAATGCGGAAATCGAGTTTGCGCTGGAAATTCCGATAGATAATTTCGTCCGTGGCAGCCGACTTAAGCTGGTATTCCATTCGCATAAAATGCTGTTTGGCTTCGTCGCGGGAAAAGACGATGACCTTTTCCGGCTCTCCCATTTCGCCGCTCAGCAGGCGGCGCACCATGACTTTGCCCAGAGAGCCCGTTCCGCCGGTAATCAACACACGTTTGCCTTGTAGATATTTCACCTTTAATTCCTCCAGTAGTCGTATGGGGTAGTATCGCTGGCGAGTTGAGCGGCCAGTTTCGGCCAGGGGGGACAAACATAACCTGTCGCCCGACGGAACAGGTCGCCCACCATGCTCCGGTCGCAATGAAAGGTTTCATCCGGCACGATTTCCACATCCAGCTTGTATGCGTCGCGCAACAAACAGAGCAGGTCGTACTTCGAGATGGTTTGACTGGTAACTTGATATAGCCCCGTGAGTTTGGGGTGGTACTGAATGACGTCGCCAATAACTTCGGCTAAATGATTGGTCGTTACGCCGGAATACAACGCGTTTTTGAAGCCGGACACTTGCTTGCGCTGCTGGCTCAGGAACCATTCCAACAGTGAACTGCGATTAAACAGCTCTCTGCCAATGATCGAAGTTCGCAGCGTGATCGCGTTGCCGGTGCTGACTTCGCCTAAATACTTGCTCTTTCCGTACAGGTCTTCGGCGTCCGATGGATCGTCTTCTTTGTAATTGCCACTGCCTTTGCCGCTGAAGACGCAATCCGTGCTGATGTGAATCAGCCTGCCATCCCACGAAGCGCATTGCTCCGCCAGCCAGGGCGGCAACAAGGAATTGACCGTGATGCTGGGCAGCGAAGCTTTGGCTTCCGAGCGTTGCTTGATGATGCCGACGCAGTTGACGATGACGTCCGGGCGCTGTTCCGCCAGCACCTTCGCCACAGAGTTCAGGTCTTCGGCATTGACGCTTTCAATCACGCCGTCAGATTGAAGCAGCGAAATTTTTGCAATCCGTTCATCCTGCTTGGTTTGCCGGATTGTGCAGCAGGTTTCCGGGAACCGCTCGCTGAGCGCTTGATACACTTTATGGCCAAGCATTCCCGTCCCGCCGAGTACGAGTACTTTCATAATTCACCAAATTTGTATGTTGATTTAGTTGTGGCTTTGCAGCGCTGCGTGAGTCAGCGTTGTGCTGCTTGCCCTGTCGCGAACTGCTTGCGCCACTTCCGCCAGATACGTGAAGGTTTCTCTGGCGCAGCGCTCCCAGGAATAAAGTCGCGCTTGTTCATACGCCTGACCGGCGCAACGTTCGCGCAACGCGGCATCGCCGACCAGTGTTTGCAGCGCTTTGGCGATGTCATCGGATTTTTCGGGATTGAAATAGGTTCCGGCTTCCTGCAAAACCTCAGGCATTGGGCCTTTGTCCGAACAGGCAATTGGCAATCCCGCTGCCATTGCTTCCAGCAAAATGTTCGGCAGATTTTCGCAGCTCGAAGCGAAGATAAAGGCATCTGCACGATGATAGTACCCGGGCAATTCTGAATACGGCACGTGATCCAGGTAATGGATAAAACTGCCGTCCGGGTCTTCGCGAAGCATCGCTTTGATCAACCGCTTGCCCGATGCCGCGCATTCCGGCCCGCCAATCAAATCCAGCGCCACCGGCAAGCCAGATCTTCTGAGTTGAGCAACGGCTTCCACCACATTCCAGTGATGCTTGTAAGGCTCTACTTTTGAAACATACAAAAACCGGAACGGTTCGCTTGCACTGTAAGCAGCAATTGGCCGTTGCTTTCTAGGGGGCTGATAAAAACTTCTGTTTACGCCGTGCGGAATGATCGGTTGATCGCCATCGAGTTTCGCCTTGCCGCTGACTACTGATCGAGCATAGTTCGTCAGAAAGATCATTCCATCGGCCTTGCGAAAACTTTTGGATTGCGTCCAGCCGAGCAGCAGCATCTTCAGGAACATC
>CAYLJQ010000553.1:0-4970 GCA_964383955.1 uncultured Heliomicrobium sp.
CCCGGTTAGCGCCAGTTTTGTTGGGCTGGCTTTTGAAGATTCGTTGGAATCGCTTCGACTTCTTAGTTCAGTTGGTTGTCATCGCGTATTTGGTGGCAGGGCTGATTTCGCTGGTGATTAACTATCGGGTTGCTGACCTCATTGCCAGAAGAAGGCTTCGCGTCGTGATGGCAGGGAGTATTGCTGGCTTCTTAAATCTACTGCTTCTGATTTTGGGCGGTCTAACAGGACTTCAGGAACAACTTTCCGGTGTGTGGTCGTGGTTCGAAAAGGCGATCTACGTTACGTTGCCTCTTGTTCCGCTATCGTTTGTCTATGCGATTGTTCGCCACAAAGTCATTCCTGTCAGTTTGATTATTCGCCGAGGCGTCCGGTATCTGTTGGTTTCGCGCGGGTCAGTGATCATTGAAGCTCTTGTTGTCGTTTTGGCCGTGACGGCGATGCTGACTTACATCTTCAGCCGGTTCAGGCCGTCCGGGATTGTGATCGGAACGGTTTCGGCGGCGGTGGCGATTGTCGTCTGGAAACTGGAAACCCGGCTGCACGAAAAGTATCTTGCGCCGATCATTGATCGAAAGTTTTTCCGTGAATCCTACGATTCTCACCAAATCATTGCCGACCTGACAGAATCCCTTCGCTCAACAACCGGCTTGCCGCAATTGTGCGAACTGGTGGCTACCAAAATCCAGTCCGCGTTGCAGACTGAAAACGTCGTTGTGCTGTTGCGGGAAGAATCCACCGGAGATTATTCCAGTGATTATTCCTGTGAATTTGACCGCAGGGACGGAAAAGCCGTTGTTTGTCAGAAACCTTTCCGTTTGCGAGCAAGCTCGGCGACCGTGGGCAATTTGAAGGAGGCTGGCCAGCCCCTGGAAGTGGATGCTGATGAAGATGCTGACTTGCAGCAAATGAAATCTGCCTTGTTGTTGCCGCTGATGACCAAGCAGGGAATGCCTGGAATTGTTTCGCTTGGCGCTCGATTAGGAGACCTGCCATTTTCGCGCGAAGACAAGGCTTTATTGATGAGTGTGGCCGGTCCGACGACCTTCGCGATTGAAAATTCGCGGTTGGTCGAGCGAATGATCGAAGAAGCCCGGCGACGGGAAGAGATTGAAGCCGAAAATGAACAACGCGCCAAAGAACTGGAAGAAGCCCGCCAGCTTCAAATTTCCATGTTGCCCAAGACAATTCCGACGCTGCCACACCTGGAAATTGCCGCTTACATGAAAACCGCGACGGAAGTCGGAGGCGATTATTACGACTTTCATTTATCTGACGACGGAACGCTGACAGTCGCCGTGGGCGATGCAACCGGGCACGGGTTGAAAGCCGGGACGATGGTGACGGCAATGAAAAGTTTGTTTCATTGCATGGCGCGCGAGCCGGAGCTTGTGCCCATGCTCAGCCAGTCTTCGCGTGTGTTGAAGGCGATGAATTTGCGGTCGCTGTTTATGGGATTGACGATGGCCAAATTGCGCGGCAATGAACTGAAGCTTTCCTGCGCGGGAATGCCGCCTGTTTTCATTTATCGCGCACGATCCGGCGATGTTGAGGAAATTTCCATCCAGGCGATGCCACTGGGCAGTGTGACCAGCTACGTGTACCGCGAACAGTCATTGAATCTAGGTTCGGGCGATGTTGTTGTGATGATGAGCGACGGGCTGCCTGAACGCTTCAACCCTGAAAGCGAAATGTTTGATTACGATCGCATACGTTCTGTGCTGGTTGAAGTCGCGCCGCAAACGCCTCAATACATTGTTGAGCAGTTAACCCAAGCGGGAGATGTCTGGGCGAGTGGCAGGCCACAGGATGACGATGTGACTTTCGTCGTGCTGAAGGTGAAGTAAGTTGCGATCAACTTTGGAGTGAGATTTACAAGGAGCTAAATGACCTTACGGCAACGCCATTGGTTGGGCGTATTTTTCTTTGTCCTGATGTTGGGGCACTTGGGCGTCAATGCATATTCGGCTTGGGCAAGGCTGGAGCGTCTTGGGGGAAGCTATGATGGCTGGACTGCGCGGTTGCAAGAAGAGCGAGCGGAAATTGTCGCCACAGACCCGAAAGGTCCGGCGACTGTGCTGCAACCGGGCGATGAGTTTGTTTCGATCAACGGCGTGACGTTGCGAGATGATCGAAATATCCTGAACTACAGTCATCGCGTTCCGCGCGGAACCGGATATTTAATGACCGTCCGCCGCCAGGGGCAATTGGTGGAAGTGCCGCTCATCACTGTTGCGCATCCGGCCACGCGCTGGATTGTGCCGATTGCCGACATTCTGGTTCAACTGCTCTTTCTGTTGACGGGGTTGACGGTTTTTCTGCTCAAGTCCGCTGATCGCCAAGCCTGGTTGCTGGCGTTAATGCTTTGCACGTTCACCGGATTATTCAATAACGAGATTCCGCCAATGCCGGGAGTATTGGTTGTGATGACGGCCCTTGCGCGTATCTTGGGCCTTTCGTTTTTACCGATCTTTTTTCATTTCTTCCTGATCTTTCCTGAGCGCTCACCGCTGTTGAATCGTTTTCCGCGTTTGGAGCGAATGCTCTATTGGCCTTTCTATCTAATTCTTCCCTGGTTTTCTCTCAACAGGCTCGCCTCGATTTTACGAGCGCATAAGGGATGGGAAGGGCTTATTCCCATTTCGTTTTTGCAGAAATTTGGATGGATTGGACTGATTGCGATGAGCATTGCCATGAGCTTTTTAGTCGCTGGCTTATGGGCCTTGCTGGTTGCCTACCGTGCGGCGGGAATAGCCGCGCGCCGTAAACTGATTGTTGTTGTGGCGGGCAGCGGAGCCGGGGCAATCAACTTGTTACTGCTGGTTATCTGGGAGTCGTTTTTCCAGAACAAATTTCCCAATGCCAGAGGTTGGATCGAACCGGCTCTGAAATTCACACTGCCGCTGATTCCGCTCTCGTTTGCGTATGCAATCATTCGCCACCGAGTGATTCCCGTCAGTCTGATCATCCGGCGTGGAGTTCGTTATCTGCTGGTTTCGCGCGGTTCGATTGTTCTGCATCTTGGGCTGGCTGCCGCTGTGATCTTCTTTATTATGGATGCGTTTTTTACCCAGATGCCATCCATTAGCGGCCGCGCCGTAGGCGTCATCTCGGCAGTTGTCGGAATCGTTGTCTGGAATCTGAATCATTGGTTTCACCGCCGAGTGCTGGCTCCGGCAATTGACCGCCGCTTTTTTCGCCAGGCGTACGACGCGCAGCAGATTCTTGCTGATTTGTCGCACTCCTTGCGAACCGTAACGGATTTGCCCCAGTTGTTGGAATTGGTGGCAACCAAAATTCAAAGCGCATTGCCCACGGAAAATGTAACCATCTTTTTGCGAGAAGAAGCTGGCGGCGGCTATCAATCGGTATATTCACAAAATTATCAACACGCAGATCAGTCAAAAACGACCGGCGAACGAAACTGGCGATTTTCCGCCGACGCTGAGGTTGTTAAGGAACTTGCGATCAGTGGGCAGCCGGTAGAAATCGAAGCGGCGGAAGAATCGAGTTTGAGCGAAAACAGCAGCCAGGGTGAGAGTGGTTTGCCGGAATCTGAATGGAAGACATTGCGCGAATTGAAATCCGCCTTGTTATTGCCTTTAGCCACAAAAGGGGAAGTGCTGGGTTTTATCTCGGTCGGTTCGCGTTTGGGTGATTTGCCATTTTCCAATTCCGACAAGCATTTGCTGATGAGCGTTGCCGGCCCGACGACATTTGCCATTGAAAACGCCCGTCTGGTCGAGCGCATGGTCGAAGAAGCCCGCCGCCGCGAAGAGGTCGAAGCCGAAAACGAACAGCGCGCGAAGGAAATGGAAGAGGCGCGCCAGCTTCAGCTTTCGATGTTGCCGAAAACCATCCCGCAATTGCCGCACCTGGAAGTCGCGGCTTATATGAAGACGGCGACAGAAGTCGGCGGCGATTACTATGATTTCAATTTAGCTGATAACGGAGAGTTGACCGTTGTCGTAGGCGACGCAACTGGACACGGGTTAAAAGCGGGAACTGTCGTTACGGCGGCAAAAAGCCTCTTCAATCATCTGGCGGAAACGCCGGACGTGACGGAGTTTTTCTATCATTCTTCGCGCGCCTTGAAGCGTATGAATCTGCGCTCGCTGTTTATGGCGATGACGGTCGCTCGGTTCAACGGCCACAAGGTAACGCTTAGCTCTGCTGGAATGCCTCCCGCTTTAATTTATCGCGCCGAAACTGCCGAAATCGAAGAAATACCGCTGACCGGCGTTCCGCTCGGAAGTATGACCGGCTACCGCTATCAACAGCAGCAGGTTCTGATCAGCCGAGGCGATGTCATTGTTTTGATGAGCGATGGGTTTCCGGAGCGCTTCAACTATGAAGGCGAGATGCTGGATTACTGGCGGGCGAAAGATTCGCTGGTTGAAGTCGCTGACCGTTCGTCACAAGAAATCATTCAGCACTTTGTCGGTGTTGGGGAAGCCTGGGCAGATGGCAAACAGCAGGAAGATGATGTGACCTTTGTGGTGTTGAAGGTGAAATAAAGGCGTTCGGATTAAAAAAGTGGCCGTCGTCCAGTTGTGCATAGACGTGCAACTGAATAACGGCCAAGTTCACCCACACACGGGCTAGTTTGAGGCTGACAGCCATCAGGTAACCAATCAGCCTGCTTATAATCTATCGGAAAAATTCCAGTGCAATATCGGACAGGGCTTTCATCACAGGCGGCACCATTCGTTGTGAACGGCTGCGCGAATTGAGATTGCTGGCGATCAGCAAACCCACGCCAACGCCTGCGCCAAAGGCAATCAGCGTCGCGGTCCCTGGGTTGTTGCGCCCATAATCCACAGCCTGGTCCAGCGTTGCTTGCATGCTGCGGGATGCGCGATCGTAAGCTTCCGTGACGTTTTCACGAGTTTTCTCGTACATTTCCTCGCCTTTGCGAGCAGCTTGCTCAAAATTTTCCTTCGCTGATTTTGTCCAATCCTGTTCTGTAG
>CAYLJQ010000554.1:0-4933 GCA_964383955.1 uncultured Heliomicrobium sp.
GCCCTGCTTTTACCTATGATGTCGTTGCCGGTTTCCAACGCGCAACAAGTTCAGGTTTCCCCAAAACTAAATCCGCAAATCGAAAAAATCATCGCCGAAATTTCCGCGAAAAATATCGAAGCCAGCATTCGCAAACTAGTCAGCTTTGGAACTCGCCATACACTGTCTTCGCAGGACGATCCGAACAGAGGCATAGGCGCAGCGCGGCGCTGGATCAAAGCTGAAATGGATCGTTACAGCCAGGAATCCGGTGGCCGTCTGATCGTTACAGAAGATGAATTCATGCAGCCGCCAACACAGCGCATCCCCAAAGAAACCAAGCTTGTCAACGTTGTCGCGACGCTTCCAGGCACGCAAATCGAATCAAAAGACCGAATGTATGTTGTGAGCGGCCATTACGATTCCTGTGTCTGTTCGCAAGGAATGACCGACGCCGAGAGCGACGCGCCCGGAGCCAGCGATGATGCTTCAGGAACGGCTGCGGTAATGGAAATGGCCCGTGTCATGTCCAAATACCAGTTTGACGCGACAATCGTTTTTATGACCGTCCCCGGCGAAGAGCAAGGTTTGCTGGGCGCTGCGCATTGGGCAGAGGAAGCCAAAAAGAAAAACCTGAACATTGCAGCGATGTTTACCAACGACATTATCGGTAATACGCTGGGAGGCAACGGCGTCAAGGATAACGCCAGAGTTCGCCTGTTTTCCGAAGGCGTGCCGACAACCGAAACGGAAGCTGAAGCCCGTGCGCGTCAATCCGTGGGCGGAGAAAACGACGGGCCTTCGCGGCAGCTTGCGCGGTACATCAAAGAGGTCGGCGAGCGTTATATGCCCAATTTTGAAGTTACGTTGATTTACAGGCGTGATCGGTATGGGCGCGGCGGCGACCACAATGCGTTTTTGCAGCGCGGCTTCCCTGCTGTGCGGTTTACCGAACCCAACGAAGATTTCACTCGCCAGCATCAAAAAGTGCGCGAAGAAAATGGCATCAAATACGGCGACGTATTCGAAATGTCTGATCCCGCTTATGTCGCGCAAGTCGCTCGAATCAATGCCATCGCAATGGCGAGCATGGCGTTGGCTCCTGCTCCGCCAAGCGATGTCAGATTCAAAACCGGTCGCCAGGAATACGACACCACCGTCGCCTGGCAACCCAACAAAGAGCCGGACATCGCCGGTTATAGAATTGTTTGGCGCGAAACGTATCAGCCGTTCTGGCATCGCAGCATTGAAGTCGGCAACGTCGCCGAATTCATCATGAAAAGCTTGTCCAAGGATGACAACTTTTTCGCGGTACAAGCAATTGATAAGGACGGCAACGCCAGCGTGCCTGCTTTTCCACGCTCAGGCCAAAGACAACAAGGACAAGCCCCGCGATAAAATTCGCCGGCAGCCGAGTTTTTGCCACTATATCTTTTGATTCTTTGCAGTAGTCATCATTCCGTAGTTTTCCTCACACGCGCCGCCATACCAGCGGGCGCTGGCGATCTGAAAGCGCGTGCCCCTTTAATCGGAAGTTGCTTCAAGTAAGGAGAGTCAATATGGACGCTACAGCGTTGCTGATTTTTTTGTTGGTCGGAGCCGTGGCTGGTTGGGTTGCAGGCAACCTGATGCGTGGCGGCGGTTTTGGCCTGGTAGGCAACATTATCGTAGGAATCATTGGAGCTTTTTTGGGAAGCTGGCTGCTGGGTCTGTTGAAAGTGTCAATCGGAACAGGCTTGATTAACTCCCTGATCACTTCGATCATCGGAGCAGTCGTCTTGCTCTTTGTGGTTGGCCTTATCAAAAAAGCGTAAGCATCATTGCGGTGTGAGGTGTTGCGGGCAAGAAAGCATCGCACACCTCGCACCACGTCAAAGAGGATTTATGAAGTATCGTCATCTCTGTTTACCGTTGGTTTTGTTCGTCTGCACAAACTCCGTTTGGGCGCAGGAAAAACCGAAGCGGCCAGTCAAAAATCCACCGCAATACCCAAACATCATTGACCTGGAAAACAAGGATCAAAAACCTAAACAGCCAGAAGAGGCAAAACCTACTGATCAACAGGACGCAACCGTCACGGTTGATCCCAGCGCACTGACAAAAGCATTTATTATCATCGCGGATGAACTGAAATCGTTGTCGCAGGAAGTGCGGACGCTGAACATCCGCCAGCAGTTGGAAATCGAGTTGATGCGGCAGGCTCGCGTCGAACAACGGATTTCCATGTATGAAAACCAGCTCCGGCCAATTCGGGAACGGATTTCCGCGCTAGAGGCCGAAGAACAATCTTTGCAACAGATGCTTACGCGAGATGCGCTGGTGACTCAAACCGCCAATATGCCCACGATAAATCGTGAAGCTACGATCAACCAGCTTCGCTATCAATACGAAACCAGGCTGAACGCCATTCGCCCGGAAAAAGAACGGTTGCGCAGTTTAGAAGCCAGCACGACAGGATCGCTGGATATTTACTTGAAGCTAAGCGACGAAATAGACAAAAAGATTCAACAAGCCGAAGAGAAACTGCGACAGTTTGAGGCTTCAAAAGAAGCGACAAAATCTGAGCGCACGATACCAACCCCAAATCTGGAGAAACCATGAGCAACGAACAGGATTTTTTAGGGCGCCGAAAGTTTATCAAGGGCACTGCACTGGCAGGACTGAGCGCCCCACTTCTGGGCAGCGAAGCGCTTGCCAGCCAGCAATCGCCTAAACCAATGGGCAAAGCGCGCCCGGTAGTCATTTCCAGCGCCAACGTCAATCGCGGCCCGGACGGCAGCATTTTCAACGGCGGCATTGATTGCGTCAGCAAAGCGATGGAAATCTTGAAGCGCGGTGGCGATACGCTGGACGCCGTCGTCGCAGGTGTCAACATCGTTGAAAGTGACCCGCGCGATAACTCCGTCGGATACGGCGGACTGCCGAATGCCGAAGGCGATGTCGAACTCGATTCCTGCTGCATGCATGGGCCTTCGCGCCGGGCTGGCTCTGTCGCCAGCATTCGCAATATCAAAAATCCTGCCTCGGTAGCCAAATTGGTTTTGGAACGCACAGACCACATTATTCTGGTCGGCGAAGGCGCAATGCGATTCGCGCTGGCTCACGGATTCAAGAAAGAAGATTTGTTGACTGAGGATTCGCGCAAAATCTGGTTGAAGTGGAAAGAAGAAATGAGTGACGAAGATACTTGGGGACCAAGCCCGAAACATCCCAAACCGGCTTCGGCTTCAAGCAAGAAAATTGCCAGCACGTTGACGACCCCAGCAGATGTCGCGTTCAACGAATGGGCGATGGATGTCATTCGCCGCCGTCCAACCGGCACGATCAACTGCCTGGCGGTTGATGCCAGCGGAGACATTTCCGGCGTGACCACGACTTCCGGCTTGGCGTGGAAAATTCCCGGTCGCGTTGGAGATTCGCCAATCATCGGCGCGGGTTTGTATGTGGACAACGAAGTCGGTGCGGCTGGCTCAACGGGCCGAGGCGAAGAGAATATCTACATCTGCGGCGGCCATACAATTGTCGAAAACATGCGCCGAGGCATGAATCCAACTGAAGCCGCGCTGGATGTGCTGAAGCGCATTTCGCACCGTTACGGTGACAACCTGACGGAACTGGCTAAATTCAGCATCACGTTTTACGCCGTCAACAAAGCAGGCGAGTACGGCGCAGCGAATTTGTGGAAAGGCGGCAAGTTCGCCGTTCACGACGGCACACAAGCAAAAGTGATCGAGACTGCGTATCTTTACGAAAAGAAGCCGTAAGCGCCGTCACCAACCAAATTCGACAAACGCCAAATTACGAGCGCGGGAACTGGAAATCAGCATCCCGCGCTTTTTGCTGATCATGTGGAATCCTTCCAGTTCATCCTGCGGAGCGAAATCAATCGTTTGAACAATCTCGGCTTTGCCGCTGGCGACGGATTTTTTTAGATCAACAAATGTCAGCCGCCATTTCAAACCTTCAATCTGGTTTTGCACCAACACCAGCCAGCCTTTTTCCGAAATCCAATGCAGCGACTGCACCCAGGTGCCGCAAGGAAACTTGTGAACCAAAACGCCCGGCTCGCTGGTTTTGGCGGCTATGGCCAGCCGCTCCGGATCGTAAAGCCGGATTTGATTGCCTTGATCGCCGTAATCTGAACTCGCCAAAAACCACTTTGAACCAAGCTGCACGAATTCTGGCCGAGTGCCATTAACGGCTGCGTCGTCTATGACTTCATGCTTGATCGCGCCATCCAGTGTCCCCTGTTGCAGCAACTTTTCCCAATCAAGCAACACAATGTTGCCTTTGCGATTGACGGTATTTCCCAGCCAGGATCCAAACTTCGGATGAACAGTCAACCCCGTCGGATGCGGCAATTTGTCCTGTCCGCCAACGGTTAAGCGCACGGCCCGCCCTGTGAATTTCAATCCCCGATTATTTTCTACAATGTATTCGCGCAGCACGCCGACTTCAGCATCACCGATGACGTAAACCTTGCCGTCGCGATATTCCAGCCCTTGCGCCGCACCAACAGCTTCAACGGTTTGCAATTCTTCAATTGTGGATCGAATGTGCGCGGGTGCTTGAGCAGCAAGCCCTGTCACAAAAAGCGAAAGCACGGCGCAGAAAAAATATCTCATCAGCCAGTTCATCCTTTTTGATTTTGTTGGGAAATCGCCGTTTGGCGGGCAGAGTTTAGCAGAGCCTGCGGGGAAGGGTTAGGTATTTGCTGCGTGAATGAACGCAGTCAAACAACGACTGCGTTCATTCACGTTTGCCATTATTTGTTGCTCTGAGCCGGGCCGGAATTGTTCATCGCGGTTGTAGCTTTGGCGCGTTCATTGTCGGTGGTGTAATCCATCCAGCCGATCATCATCTCGTCATAAGTCGGTTCGCCGTATCGAACCGCCTTTGCCGGATCGGGGTTGTATTTGTTTTTCGTCGAATTGTCGAAATATCCCGTCACCAT
>CAYLJQ010000555.1:0-4930 GCA_964383955.1 uncultured Heliomicrobium sp.
AGGAGATATTGGTTACGGGAAGCTCCAGGCCTTTGAATGCACTAGGGTTGCTTCCCATCACGGCTTCCCACTGAGCCTGTGTCACCTCGTATTTGCCCATTTCAAAAGGACGCGAAATCAGCACGCGATGTTGCGGACGCTCGCGATCTTCCAATTTGGTGCCGGGCATTTCGTCGGGCAAACCCATCAGAAAATTCCCCAACCGAACCCGAACGTAGTTACTTTCGGAAAGTAACGAATCAAGCCCTTTTTTATCAGTTGTTGCGGAAGAAGGTTTGCACGAAAGGATTGCGCAAAGCGAAAGCAACGCTCCCGCAAAAATCCTGTTTGTTTTTACAACCGAGCTAGCCTTGGGACTTTTGATTTTCATGAACGTCAGTCTTTAAGTTGATGATGCTAGTAAGGTAATGGAACTACTACCAGAGCCCGTAAATGATGTTAGTCAGAGAGGGGAACTACTACCAGTATGCGTAGAGGATTGAGATGGGAAAAGCTACTGCAAAATTGAAACGATGACTTCGATCAGCGCGTGGACAGTGGCCAGCGAAGACGCGGCGGTGGCGGCAACCGCCACCAATAACGTGCCAAATGACAGCCAGAGAGAGCGGGGAATTGCCGAAGCCATCAACCGGCTTGAATCAACGCGAGAACCTGTTTTCGATGCCAGTTTTGTCAGCCGTAACACTCTGTCGGCAATGCCGCCAGAGTTGTCGCCAATGAGCAAAGCGCCCATCGTTTGAACAGGCATCACGGGCCGAAATCCCGCAGGAACCATGCGCGCAATTTTGACCAGGGCGGATGCCAAATCTAAGGCTGGTCCCTGTCCTTGCTGAGCTGCAAATTCATCTGCAGCCGCTTCAGAAGCTTCAGCCCACTTGCGGTCCAACAGCCGTCCGCAAGGCACGATCGTCAACACATCCCGGCAAACTCTAAGAAGTGAGCGTTTCAAATTGTCACGTGCCGTCAAATGGCCGCATTCGTGAGCGATGGCTGCGCTCAGTTCTTCTGAAGTCAAAGATTCAAACAAATGATCGGCAATGAAAAGTTTCGGCCAAAACGTGCCAACAACGGCGATCACGGGAAAAGGATGGTAGAGCCGATAAGCCGGGATGGGAACCGAAACACCCGCAATCAGTTCGCCGGGCGAAAGAGGCTTGGAATTGGCAATCCAGTTTTTGAGAAGGTTGCGCGTCACCATCCAGGCGGCCAGACCCCGCCAGAGTGCAAGAAGCAAGCCGGCAGCGGAAATCGCCGCTAAACCAGCCATTTTTAAGGTGACTTCTTCTGCGTTATGACGAGGCTCATGGGCGATGTAGGCCGGAACCAAAAGCGCCGAAACGCAAATCAAGGCGGTTAACCCTGGAATTACACGCAACGCGAAAAGCCATTGCGCCTGGGTACGAGCTGGCCAGTGCTGCGCTTTTGGTTGCAATAACCTCCAGAATGTCGCGGCCAGCAAGGAGACTGCTGCGTTCAATGTCAGCAAGGCCGTCAACGCCAGACAAATTCCCAGCCATTCGTACATTGCTGTCACTCCTTATCGCTTAAGTTTGAGCGTTTTTCCTGAATTAACCGGTCGAGATCATCCAGCAATTCGCGATCGCGGTCGCTGACTGCGTCTACAATGCAAGCCAGCACAGGTTCGACGCCGTGTTCTCCGCGACCGAGCAGTGCATCAATCACACCGCGCGCGACACTACGTTCAAGCTCTTGAGGCGATAGGCTTGGCCTGTAAATAAAAGCACGCTTGTCTTTACGACGACTCAACAAGCCTTTTTTATACAGACGATCCAGAGTGGTCATTAATGTCGTGTATGCCAGCCGCCCTTCGAACGCTCTATAAACGTCTCGCACACTGACTTCCTCGCCCATTTCCTGGCGAAGTTCGTAGCGTTGCCAGACAAACTTCATCACGTCGCGTTCCAGTGGTCCAAGTTCCGATATAACGGGATTGGCAGACGTTGAATTTTGATTGAATTTGAATCGAGGTAGATTCATAGGTGCGCAGTATCCTGATGACAGCCGGTTCTGTCAATTTCTCATGGCATCTTGCCTGGGAAGCTGAGATGGCTTATTAACCGAAGCTGGCTTCGAGAACTATAAAAGAAAAAGAATATCCGATATGAAAACCATTGCTGCAAGAATGTTGGATCAACTGAAAATTGCTTACGAGTTGCGAGCCTACGAAGTCAATGAAGACGAGCTGGATGCGATCACGGTCGCGCGGAAAGTGAACATGCCTCCCGAAGCGACGTTCAAAACACTGGTCGCGCGCGGTGACAAAACCGGCGTCGTCATGGCCTGCATTCCTGGCAACGCGGAACTGGACCTGAAAAAATTCGCTTCCGCGACAGGCAACAAAAAAGTCGAACTGGTCGCCGTCAAAGAGATTCAAGCCCTGACCGGTTACATTCGTGGCGGCGTATCTCCATTGGGAACGAAAAAGAAGTATCCGTTTTATTTGGATCAAACCGCGCCCGGCCACGAACGCATCAGCGTCAGCGCAGGGCAACGAGGGCTGCAAATGATTTTGGCTCCTGCTGATTTGCAGCGTGCCGCTTCCGCAACGCTTGCCGATTTAACGAAGGAGTAAGGCCCAAAAATCAACGCAAAGACCGAAGCGGCTCTGCCTTGCCAAAACCATCCTTTGGTTTTAGGTTGTTTGCAGGAATGAACCTTGATCCAAATGAGAAAAAGCAATCCGCTCACCATGCAAGGAGGCGACATTATGAGCACCGTTTCAACAATTGAGGCTAAGGACAAATTGAATGAGTTAATTGCCGCTGCTGGGGCCGGTGAGCCGCAAATTATCACCAAGAATGGCGTGGGAACGGCGGTGCTGATTTCTTACGAAGATTACCGTCGTCTGACGGCGCGCAAAACACCGTTGACTGAGTTTCTGCTGGAAAGCCCCTTGAAAGATTCAGGAATTGACCTTGAGCGGTCTTCAGCCGATGCCGGACGCACGTCGCTAGATTTCAGCACGGAGGCCCAATAGATGGGCTATCTGCTCGACACGTGCGTGTTGTCGGAATTCAAAAAGAAGCAGCCGGATCAAAAGGTGATTAACTGGCTGGATGCGCAAATCGAAGAGACCCTTTTCTTGAGCGTTGTGACCATCGGCGAAATCCGCAAAGGCATTTCTCGACTGCCTCCTTCAAAGCGAAAAACCGAGCTTGAAACCTGGCTGGAAGAACTGATCTACCGATACGACGAACGCGTGTTGCCACTCGACACGGAAGTTATGCAACGGTGGGGGCAGTTGACTGGCATGCTGGAAACGCAAGGATACACTTTGCCGCTTCTTGATTCGTTAATTGCCGCAACTTCGCTGGCGCACAATTTGATTCTGGTGACGCGCAATGAATCTGACTTTGTCGCGACGAATGTCACACTGCTCAATCCTTGGAAATAAAAACTCTGCTGGCCATCCGGTTCCCAACGCTGAACCAAGCGTACTTCGAATAAAAAAGCCGGGAAGCAGTTATTCTTCCCGGCTTTCGAAATCAAGTCAGTTTTACAGCCGTTCTATTTCAGCTTGGCGATTTCCTCAAAATACCTCACGAACATTTTGATCCCGCCGGAGGTTTGCCCCCAGTCAAAATTTTCATTCTTCGCGTGGTAGCCGTGTTCGGGCAGGCTCAAACCTAAAAATGTGATTGGCGCGCGCAGGTGTTTCTGCATCGTGACGACTGCGCCGATGGAGCCGCCTTCGCGCGTGAACGCCGGTTCACGGCCAAACGCGTACTTCATCGCCACGCGAGCGGCGTCCGCATACGGGCCGACGAAATCGCCGGAAAAAGGCTCCAAGGACTGAATCGGGTCAACCTTTACGTCGGGGTTGATGTCGCGCACGAAGTCTTTGACCAGTTTGGCAATTTTGGCCGGACGCTGGCCGGGAACCAGGCGCGTGCTGATTTTGGCTTCGGAGCGATACGGCACGATGGTTTTGACGCCGGGGCCGCTGTATCCGCCCGTGATGCCGTGAACTTCAAACGTTGGCGCTGCCATAAACGCACGCAGCACGTCGGCTTCGGTTTTCAGATTCGTGCGAATGGATTTCAGTTCGTGGGCTTTCATGTAGCCTTTGGTAGTGAAGCCCGAATTGACGAAGCTGTTGAGTTCTTCTTTGGTCGGCGGAACAACGTCATCATAAAAACCCGGAATTTTCACTTTGCCGGTTTTAGCGTCGTAACATTGACTGATGACCTGCGCCAGTTCGCCGATGGGATTGCGCGCTGCGCCTCCGACCAAGCCGGAATGCACGTCTTTGCTGTGCGTTTCCAGTTTGAACAGAAAGCCTTGCAGCCCGCGCAAGCCATAGGCTACAGCCGGTTGTTTGCGCGAAATCCAGATGGTGTCAGAAACCAGGATGGAATTGGTTTGCAGATGGCCTTTGTTGCGTTTGACGAAGTATTCAAAGTTCGGCGAACCAATCTCTTCTTCCAGTTCCCAGATGAATTTGAAGTTAATCGGCATCTCGTTCTGAATAGCATAACGAACGGCCAGCAGGGCAGTCAGCGCAGGGCCTTTGTCGTCCGTGGTGCCGCGACCTTCGTAACGGTCTCCGGTTTTGTTGAAGCTGAAGGGCGGTTTGTTCCATTCCTCAGGATCGGCGGGTTGAACGTCCAGATGGTTGTAAATCGCAACAGTGGGGTTTTTCGGATTGTTGACCAGCGAACCGAAAACAACGGGATTGCCGGGCGTGTGAATCGGTTCTGCTTTGGCGCCCAGATCGCGCAAGTATTGGGTGGCAACATCGCCGCAGCGCCGTATGTCTTTCAGCTTGTCAGGCTCGCTGCTGACGCTGGGGATTTCCACCAGTTCAGCCAGCTTGTCTTCAAATTCTTTGCGAGAGCTGCGGATGTAGCTGTCCAGGTTTTTATAGAGACTGTTGTTGTTCATCGAACCTCCAAAAGGGTATGTGGTT
>CAYLJQ010000556.1:0-4926 GCA_964383955.1 uncultured Heliomicrobium sp.
CCCTCGCGTTCCATTGGAAGCCAGCGGGACTAGCGGGCAGAAAGCTGCGCTAAACGGTGTTCCGCATCTGAGTGTCTTGGATGGCTGGTGGTATGAAGGTTACAAAGGAACCAATGGTTGGGCGATTGAACCTTCGATTCCTGACGGCGTTAGCGAGGAGGATCGCGACGAAGCCGATTCCGAAGCTCTCTACCAAGTGCTGGAAACAGAAGTCGTGCCGCTTTATTTCGACCGAGATAGTGACGGCGTGCCGCGCCGATGGATTCATTTGCTGAAGGAAGCGATTCGGACTGCGGCTCCAGTCTTCAGTGCGCGTCGCATGGTCAAAGAGTATGCTGAGCGTATGTACAGTCCGGCCATGCAGGCTGAATTGAAAAATTAGCTGCATTCGTTCCGCGAAAAGTAAAAGAGCGCTACAGTTGCACAACTGTAGCGCTCTTTTACTTTTTTGCTTAAATCCGCTGAGTTACTTCACTTCTTCGATGTTGGATACCACCAATTTGTCATCCATCATTTTGCCCATGACTTTGAATTTCGCACCGTTATCTTTGGTGCTTTTTTCAAGGGCAGATTTCGCCATTGTGGCGCCTTTTTCATCGAATTCAACAAATTTGCCATCGGCATAAACGCCCAAACCACTCTTCAGGCAGTTTTCCATCAACGAGCAGCTCTTTTTGTGAGCGTCAATTGAAGCCTGGGCATCGTCTTTTTTCATCCGTCCGGTAGCACATGCTTTGTCAACGATGTTTCCGGTCAATGTAACTTTGTCTGAGTCTTTCTTTTGAGCCGTTGACACCGCAGCGATGCTTAATGCCATGGCCAACACAATGATCAGAGAGACAAACTTCTTAGTCATCTTTGCTTGTCCTTTCTTAAAAGCCAACTGTTGATTGATTGCCAGCAAACTGCGAGCGCAGACCTCTGTCCAGGAGGGTAAGAGCCGACTGCTACAAAGCTCGTGGGCTACGATACTGCTCATAGCGACGTGTCGGTTCATACTTGCTGACCGATAGCCCGGATTCTTTCTTTGGCGGGCCTTCCAGGCGAATAATTTCGATTGCTTCCTGATAAACGCGCTCCAGATTTTCGGGTTGAAAGCCATTCAAACGGCAGGCATGAACGTGCGAACGAACAATTTGTTCAACGGCTTCACGGCCGATTTCATCCAAATCTTGTAATGCGCGCAGAGCATGGGCAGAAAGCTTCATAATAAATGAACCTGTCCTTTCAACGAGAATTGAGAAAAGTTATTGGGTTTTCCGTTTTTGTCTGAAACTGGGTTGGAACGGCGCGGAGTATAGCACTGTTTATTTTGCTGTCTACAAAATTTTTCTACGCAGGCAACCCCGGAAAAGGGCTGCTTGGAAAGCCAGGTAAAGAGCTTTGTTTGCTAGTCAGGATGGCTGTGGATAGAATGTTTTTTGGTGAATGTACTTTGCCCTGACACTCTAGAAGTGGTTTCAGAACAAACATTTATGCGAATTGCCGCGTCAACTTACCTAAATTCTGCGCCGCTGGTTTACAGTTTTTCGCAAGGTTCTCTGCGCCACAAATACGAATTTCTTGGCGATGCGGCTCCGTCACGTTGTGCCGCCATGCTGGCTGCTGGGCAATGCGAAATTGCGTTGATTCCCGTCATTGAATATCAACGAATTCCAGGTTTGCTGGTGATTCCGGACGTGGCTGTGGCATCCAAAAAGCGCGTTCAAAGCGTACTGATTGCTTCCCGGTGTTCTTTGCAGGAAGTCAGGCGCATGACGCTGGATACCTCTTCGCGGACGTCACAAACCTTGGTCAAGATTTTGTTTGAACGGCAATATGGTTCGCATCCAATTTTCACGGAACGGACTCCGGACTTTGCGGCTGGCTGCGAAAATATGTTCGAAGACAGTGATGCTGCGCTGGTCATCGGCGATCCGGCGATGCGGCTTGCAGCGTTGGCTCCGCAACTTGGCGTGCAGATTTATGATTTAGCTGAAGAGTGGCGCGCAATGACCGGATTGCCATTTGTGTTTGCAGTTTGGGCAGCGAGAGCTGAAGTGATCAAGAATCAAGAGGTGATTGCGAAGGATTTCCTGGCTGCCAAATTGGAAGGGATGTCCAAGCTAAACCAGATCGCCGCCAGTTACGCCGAAGAATTAGGCTTGCTGCAACAAAATCTATTGGCCTATTTGCAAGACAACGTGAATTACGATCTGGACCCCGAAAACATTGCCGGAATGCGGCGTTACTTTGCGCTGGCTGCTGAATGCGGATTTATAGCGAAATGCCAGCCAATAGAGTTTTTACGACCCCAAGGGCGAATCGAAGCTGCTGGCAAATAATTGAAGCCTCAGCAACGATTGGCTGAATATTCACTTAGCCCCGAATCAAACGGTCAAATAAAAAATAGAAAACGAATATGATCACTGCATTGGCTGGAGGTGTGGGAGCATCGAAATTCCTCGATGGGTTGAGTCAGATGATGGCTCCGGAAGAAATTTCCATCATCGTGAACACAGGCGACGATATTGAAATGTTTGGTCTTTATATCGCGCCTGATCTGGACATTGTGACCTATACATTGGCCGGAGTCGTAAATCCTGATTTTGGTTGGGGCATCAACAGCGACACGTTTTACTGCCTGGATTTGTTGTTGCGATACACAGAGCAGGAGCGTTGGTTTAATCTGGGCGACCGTGATTTGGCCACGCACATCTTTCGCACGCAAATGATGCGAGCGGGAAAAACGCTGTCAGAAGTCGCCGATCAAGTTCGGCAAACGCTTGGCGTGAAATCGCGGATTTTGCCGATGACCGATACGCATACTCCGACAACGATTCTTACTGATCAAGGTGAGATGCACTTCCAGGAATATCTGATTAAAAATCGCGCGCAGCCTGTGGTAAAAGGAATTCGTTTTGAAAACATCGAATCTGCCAAACCAGCGCCAGGCGTCGCCAAAGCGGTTTTGGAAGCTGAAGCCGTCCTCATCTGTCCCAGCAATCCGTTGATCAGCATCGGCCCGATTCTGGCCGTGCCCGGCACACTCGATCTGTTAAAACAGACTCAAGCCAAAGTTGTCGTGATTAGTTCTGTGGTCGCGGGAGAATCGCTAAAAGGTCCAACTGATAAAATGCTTCAACAGTTGGGATTGGAAGTCACAGCACTTCAAATCGCCAAGCTCTATGAAGACATCGCGGACATTTTTGTTTTGGACGAACAGGACAAAGCTCTGCAGCCGGAAATAGAATCCCTTGGGCTAAAAGTCGTTGTCACAGATACCGTGATGCGAAACAAAGAGAAAAAACGCGACCTTGCCGAAATTACTCTGGCAGCGCTGGCTGGCTGAATCCCAATGCGTTCCATCCTGATACCAGTCAAAGACCTGACACGCGCGAAACAGCGGTTGGCCGCCCTGATGACGCAGGAAGAGCGAACTCAATTGGCCTGGGCAATGCTGGAAAATACATTTGCCGCTGCTGCTCAAGTTCGCACAGTTGATCGCATCGAAGTTGTCACACTGTACCCGCCTGCCATCGAGTTGGCCGAAAAGTTTGGGATGGAAATCATTTTAGAAACCGAGCAGATTTCCGAAAGCGCGTCGGTTGATTTCGGTTCGCGCGAAGCCGCCAAGCGCGGAGCCGAAGCGGTTCTGAGATTGCCGATTGATTTACCGCTGATTACCGTCGCAGACATCGAAGCTATTTTGGCTGCTGATCAAGCCCAGCTGTCGGTTGTCATCGTTCCTTCGCGTGACGGAACGGGAACGAACGCCATCTTGCGCCGACCGCCAATTTTATTTCCCTCGCGCTTTGGCACGGGAAGCCTGACCAAACACATTAAGGAAGCGGAAAACATAAACGCCAAATGCACATTGTTAGAACTGCCGCGCATTGCGCTGGACATTGATGAGCCGGAAGATGTTGTTGAGTTGTTAAGCCATGGTCAGGGAGGCGCAATCCATGATTTGTTGGCTGAGTTGAAAATCGATCAACGCTTGAAAGCCAACTATGAGAGTTGAGTCAATGGAGCAATTGCAGCAACTTCGTTCAAAACGCGTAGGGGTGGCGCTTAGCGGCGGCGGAGTGCGCGGCATCGCGCACATCGGCGTCATCAAAGCTTTTGAAGAACTGGGCATTCGTCCGGCAGTTGTTGCCGGAACAAGTGTGGGCAGTTTGGTGGGGGCAGGTGTTGCGGCAGGGATGAATTGGCAGGCTTTGGCAGAAATGGCACGATCAGTTTTCTGGCCCAGTCTGTTGAATGGGAAATTACTGGAGCGGTTTTGCGAACAGCATTTACCGGAAACTTTTGAGCAGTTACGGTTACCTTTTATTGCTGTCGCGACAGAGTTTCCCGCAAGGCGACCTGTGGCTCTGACGACGGGAACGCTCGCATCTGCGCTCAGCGCAAGTTGCGCAATGCGCATCATCAGGCGTCAGGTCAGGCGAGGCGGATTGAAACTCAAAGATGGCGGTTATACCTGTGTGCTACCTGCAACGCATTGCCGTGAACTGGGCGCAGAGCTTGTTATCAGTTCCGATGTTTGGGAAGTCAGCAATTTATTGCGAGTAATAGGATGCCAGCCATCTCATCCATTCTTTCCAGCGCATTTCCGAAATGCCGTAAGCCAAACCGATTTGTTGATTCAACCTGTCATTCCTGCCTGGTCGCATCTGCCAGGAATGCGGGCTTTTGAGCGCTTGATAGCTGAGGGGGAAGTCGCGACAAAACGCGCTTTGCGGGTCATTTGATGCTGACCTTGACTGTGTTTGCGGCATGGCCGTTGACGGTCAGAATTACATCAACTTCCCCACGACCAATCAAAGATTGCGGCAACAGCAGATTGGCTTGATCCAAGCCCACAAAATCTCCTTGCAAACCCGCATAACCGACTGTGACAGCCACGCCGCCAACCTGAGCGCTGACCGCCGCCAGAGAAGTTCT
>CAYLJQ010000557.1:0-4914 GCA_964383955.1 uncultured Heliomicrobium sp.
GCGACCAACGCAAAGTAAATTCATAGCGTTTGTCACCGCCTTTTTGGCTGTCGTCAATGCGAATAATTGTTGTGTAACCGTTTGCGGCTGAAGGTTGTTGAACAATGTCAATCTGGCCGCGCCCAACCTGCCAGATCAGCTTTACTTCCATCGGCGAGCGGGGAACCGCGGCGCTAAACGAAGCCCGAACTTCGCGGGGAGCGTTCCCGCCAATATGACGAACCGATGCGCTTGCGCCGGAAATAATGATTTCATCAATGCCGTCAACCACACCGCTCCAGGCAATGGTTCCGTACCGAAGCGAGGATGAATCAAGCCGGGCTTGTTCAGCGCGGGCACGTCGGTCGGCTTCAGTTCGGCGCATTTCTTCCAGCCGTTTTTCGTAATTTTCCGTTTCGCGTTTCAGCTTTTCTTCGGCAGCCACTCGCAAAGCAGTCTCTTCCTCACGCTGTTTGGCGGCAAGCTGTTCGCGGCGCAATCTTTCGGCTTCGCGCTGAACGTCGGGTATCGTGACTGTTTGATTGGCTTGTTGAATAGATTGGGTTTCAGTTGGGCCGGATTGAGATTCCTGCATCTGGCGGCGCAATGCGTCGTCAAGCAGTTTGGCTTCAGCCATATTCAGTTTCACAGGTTCGCTGGAGCTAAGCAGTGCGCCTGGTTTGATTTGCAAATTGTTGACTACCGATTTGACCCCGGCCAACATCCGAACGACGTTTTCGGCTCCATCCTTTTCGGGTTGATGCTCCGCAGTTCCGTTGATCGTCACGATGCCTTCTTTGACTTCAAAGGCATAGTTTTGAAAACCGAGCGGGTTATAAGCAGCGAGCGCAATTTTGATGGTTTCAAACAATGCCAGGTCGGCGGCATTGGCAGGCGAGGGAGAGGGCGATGGCATCAAATTCGGATCCATCGCGGTCATTGCGGCGGGAACCGTTGCCGCTGCGGCATTTGCAGCCTGCAAAACCTGGCTCCGTTGCTGCCGCCATAACAGCCAGCCAACAATCAGCGCCAATAACAGCAACGCTGCACCAACGGCGATTAGGGAAAGCTGGGCACGCGTGAAGAGCGGAAATCGGCGCTCTTCGTCGTTTGGCGACATGAGCACGAAATTCTGCGGCGGCGCGAACTCCGTCTCATCATAGTATTCATTCTTTTGCCGGAGCGCATTGGTCGGAATGACAGTGGTTGAAGATCGCGAAGGCAGCGTTTCGCTGTCGGGGTTGGCCGCCTCCGAAGTGATCGCGGCAACAGCGGCTCCGGTTGCGACGATGGTAGCTGGGTCAACTTCCAGCGTGTCATCAGATTTCCCATTCGCATTTTGGCGGGCTGTGCCGCAACGCGGGCAGACTTTCATGAACGACACCATCGTAATGCCACAACCAGCGCAATAGATTGTTTCGCTTCCCATCGGGTCTGTCTCCAAATTCTATTGGGGAGGGTTTTCTTTTTTCAGGCTGTCGCCGCCTGAGCTTGTCGCAGATGCTTGTTGAAAAATTCGATTACCGTTTTCCAGGCGTCTTCAGCATCGGCCTTGCTATACACCTCTGGCCGGGTGTCGTTGAAAAAGGCGTGATCGGCTCCATCGTAAATCTTTACTTCGCCGGGTTTTGAATATTGTTTTAGCGCCGCGTCCAGGCGGTTCATCTTTTCGACGGTGATCCATTGATCCTTTTCGCCGCCAATAAAAAGCACCGGACAGCTCAGGTTGCCAATGACAGTTGTGTCTGCCGGGACATCGCCATAAAACGGAGCCGAAGCTTCAACCTTTGCGTGACAGGCCAGCAGCAAAGCAAACGTGCCGCCCATGCAAAAGCCGGTCACACCAACGCTGGTAACTTCCGGATTCGCGCGCAACGCATCAAGCACGATTTTTAAGGATTCAATGCCTTCTTCCGGCTTCAGCGCGGACATCAGATTGGCGGCTTCTTTGGCGTCCTTGGTGATTACGCCGTTGTATAGATCAGCTGCGACGGCAATGAATCCTTCGTTGGCGTAACGCTGGGCAATATCTTCTGTGTGCGGATTTAATCCCCACCATTCATGGACGATGATTACTGCCGGAGCTTTTGCAACGCCTTCTGGTTTGGCGATAAAGGCGTTGACCTCTTTGCCATTGGCGGTAAATTTGGTTTTGTCTGTGACGATCCCGGCCATTCCATTCTCTCCTTGTCAAATTTACAAAAGACGCGGCTACCGCTTCGCCCTTGAAGGCTTCGGCACCAGAAAATTCCTGTTCAATGCAAACTTTTGCTGCTCTTTAGGGGAAGTTTTTTGACCCGCGCAATATAGCTCGCAAGCTCTGAGCGGTGCAAGCAAAGCTTTTCAGGGCAATGAATTCAGCGCGATTCGAATGCTTGATTTAACAGTGACCGCGCATGATAATCCGCGCCTGTTTTTCCAACCGCAAAATCGTTTCAAGGAGTCTCGGCAATTATGTTTGAAAACATCCTGCTAGAAAGGCGCGGGCGTGTCGCGCTAATCACCATCAATCGCCCGGATAAGCTGAATGCGCTAAACATCAAAACCCGCGAAGAACTGGCCAACGCACTGGACGAGCTTCGTGCGGACGCCGAAATTCGTGTCGCAGTGCTGACTGGCGCAGGCGAAAAATCCTTTGTCGCCGGAGCCGACATCAACGAATTTGCCGGACGCACAGCTGTCGAGCAGCGCGCCGTGATGAAAGCCCGAAACATTTTTGTCACCGCCGAAGAATTCCCCAAACCGCTGATTGCGATGGTCAATGGGTTTTGCCTGGGTGGTGGCTGCGAGCTGGCGCTTTCCTGCGACATACGCATTGCTAGTGAAAAAGCGCGGTTTGGCCAGCCGGAAATCAATCTTGGAATTATTCCCGGCGGCGGTGGAACGCAGCGACTGACTCGATTGGTTGGCGAAGGCAAAGCCATGCAGATGATTTTGACCGGCGACATGATTGATGCGCAGGAAGCGTTGCGGCTTGGTTTGGTCAACGAAGTTCATCCGCCTGCCGACCTGGAAGCGAAGACGATGGAACTGGCCAACAAGATCGCTGAAAAAAGTCCCGTTGCGCTGGCAATGGCGAAGACCGCAGTTAAAGCCGCCGCACGAACTACGCTGCGCGCCGGATTGGATCAGGAAATTGACCTTTTCGCGCTCTGTTTTTCCAGCGAAGATAAAGAGGAAGGCGTGCGCGCTTTCCTGGAAAAGCGCAAACCCGAATTCAAAGGCCGATAAGCCCCAGCCGGAACCTTTCGAGACCTAATAGACCAATTTGTGACAGCGTCCGACTCAGGCAGAGTCGGACAAACCTTTTATGGACGACTAAAGTCTCTCTGATGTGCCACAAATTGGCGGAACGCCATTTGCCGGGAATGCGCCGTGCCTGATGTTCCAGGCGGTTCAAAAAAGAAAAAATCATCTTTGCGTAGCGCGGCTGAGTCCAATACGAGCGTTCGCAATCGAAATCAAAACTTGCAGGAGTAATCAAACCTATGTTCAAGAGCCGAGTTTTCAAGCTGACTTTGATCGTGATGGCGTTTGCCATTGCCGGGCTGACAGTTCACGCGCGCCCGGACTATTTGAAACAGTATGCCGCTGATCCTCTATCAAAACCGGAGCTGCGCAATTGCGCATTGTGTCATGTAAACCCAGCGGGCGGAGGGCCTCGAAATGATTTTGGCAAAGCATTCGCTTCCGCAGGACTGGAATTCACCGCCGAGCTTCGCCAGAAATTTCCGCAGAACTTTCGCTCCGCCGCTGACGCGCAACCGCCAGTCAGCTTCATTTCCGCCGACGAAGCCGTTGTGGAAATGAATGGCAAAAAATTCGTCATTAACACAAAAAACAAAACCGTTAAGGAGATGACCGCAGCCGGAACCCCGCCGACACAAGTAGCCGCTGTTCCAGCCCAGACTGTGGAAAAACGCGACACTCCATCAAATGTTTATCGCCCTGCCGACGTTCGAGCGATCAATTTGCCGACAGCCATGCCAATTGAAAAAGGTTCGTTGTGGAGTGACTTCACGCATCGTTTCCCATTTGGCGAACCGACGAATACTTCCGAATTGTTTGGGTTGGATTCCATTGCCATGCCAGCATTTGGGTTCATTTACGGCATCACGGACAGAATTCACGTCGGCGCATATAGAGCGCCCTCTGGTTTGGGACGGTCGATTCAGCTTTCTGTCGGAGCCACCTTGTTCAACGAACAGAACGGCGATCCAATTTCGCTGGAAGCGCGCGTGGGAATAGAAGGCCGCGACAATTTCAAACGCAATTTCACCACCAGCTTTGATATGACGCTTGCTCGCAGCATTACGCGTCATGCACAGATTTACTTTGTGCCGACGATTTCCGTGGGAGATCGTCCGATTGGGTTTGCGCCGCAGCAAAACCTGCCCGGTGAAACCGCTGTCGCGCTTGGGACTGGATTGTCGGTGAATGTGCGCCCGACAGTCGCTTTGATGGCCGAAGCAAATATGCGCGTCAACGAAGATTCGCGTTACGTTTCGGAATTCACAGGCATTCATCGCCCGGTGTTTGGCTTTGCGATTCAGAAAGTCAGCGTATCGCGCCGGCATTCGTTCACGCTGAGTTTCACGAATGGTCACGGAACCACGATGGCGCAGCGTTCCATGACGCGCGGTTTGATCGGAGCCGATGATGGCTGGAATGGGCTGACAATCGGATTTAATTTATCGCGCCGGTTGTTCTGATCCCCGAATCAGAGAAAAAAAAGGAAGGGCAGGTCGTTTTGGCGGCCTGCCCTTTAGTGCGTTCTCAGTGAGGTGTAACTTGTTTTAGTCTTTAATCGTGGACATTGTTTTCAGATGTCGTCGCGGTTTGTAGACAGGTAAAACTACGCGGCCAATTCCAGACTCGGCTGGTTCGATGCTTCGAATTTGTCAGGAATCAGGTCACCGGTGAAAACTTCCACTC
>CAYLJQ010000558.1:0-4910 GCA_964383955.1 uncultured Heliomicrobium sp.
GCAATCACGTCCATGTTGTGCGTGACGGAGCTGAAGCGCTTGAATTTCTTTTCTGCACGGATCGTTATGCTGAACGCCTTATTGAAAATCGGCCCAAAGTAGTTCTCCTCGACCTGAAGTTGCCATTGGTAGACGGATTGGAGGTCTTGCGGCAAATCAAAGGAAACCAGCTTACTCAAATGATCCCCGTCGTGGTGCTCACCTCATCCCGTGAAGAGCGCGACATTGTTGAAAGTTACAAATTGGGTGTCAATAGCTACATCGTCAAACCGGTGGAGTTCGAGCAATTCAGCGAAGCTGTGGGAAATCTCGGACATTACTGGCTGCTGCTTAACCAGCCCCCCATATTGCAAGGCAACCTTTGGAAAGAAACCGGGAAAGGTTAATCGGCAAAGGGGTTGTTATGGCCATACCGCTCAAAGTTCTGATTCTTGAAGATCGCGCGACGGACGCTGAACTGGTGCTCTACGAGTTGCGCCGGGCGGGCTTTGTCCCCGAATGGCTTCGTGTTGAGACCGAACCGGACTACCTGGCACACTTGGAACCGGTATGGGACCTGATTCTTGCAGATTATTCCCTGCCACAATTCGACGCCTTGCGCGCGCTGGATTTGTTACAGGCTCGAAAACTGGACATCCCCTTCATCATTGTTTCAGCCAACATTGGAGAAGACATCGCCGTCGCAGCGATGAAGCAAGGAGCGGCGGATTATCTGCTGAAGGATCGGCTAACACGGTTAGGCCAGGCCGTTTCGCATGCCTTAGAAGGGCAAAAACAGCGGCAGGAAAAACGTCAGGCGGAAGAGGCCCAACGTGAGTCAGAAGAACGGTACCGGCTGCTTTTTGAAAGTAACCCGCAGCCAATGTGGGTTTATGACTTGGAAACACTGGCCTTTCTCGCCGTCAATGACGCAGCGGTGCATCATTATGGCTACACCCGCACAGAGTTTCTGGGAATGACTATCAAAGACATCCGCCCACAGGCTGAAATAGGAAAGTTGCTCGACAATATCGCTTCCTCAGCCAATGACTATAACAAGGCAGGCATCTGGATACATCAGAAGAAAAACGGGTCATTGATTGACGTAGAAATCACTTCACACAGATTGAATTTCGGCGGACGGTCTGCAGAGTTGGTGCTGGCCAATGACATTACTGAACGCCTGCAGGCAGAAACGCGATTGCTAAAAAGCGAAGAGAGATATCGCCGACTGGTCGAAACAGCACCTGATGCCATCTACACGATCTCCATTACTGATGGCACCATTACCGGCATGAATCCGGCGGGGGGACGAATCACTGGCCACTTGCCCGAAGAGATGATCGGAAAGCGTTATACAGACTTCGTCCATTCCGATGACGTGCCCACCGCAAACGCCGTTTTTCAGGGCATCCTGCAAGGCGAGCAATCTTTTTCTTATGAGCTGCGCGTGAAGACAAAGCTTGGTGAATATGCAGTCGTTGAGTTCACCACGATCCCGCAAACTGAGAACGGAGAAGTGGTCGGAATACTAGGCATTGCACGCGATATAACTGAGCGCAAGCGCGCGGAAGAAGAGCGATTACAGCTGCAAGCCGCCATCGCCAAGTCAGCATTCGACTGGCAAATCACATTTGATGCCATTGAATCGCCCGTGCTGATTCTTGAAAGAGAAGGTCGAATCAACAAGCTGAACGACGCCGCCATGCAAATGATTGGCGGTGATGGACAGGTAGGACAATTGATTGCGAATCTAGGAGATTCTGCTGTCTGGCAAACAGCCGCCGAACTGGTGGATTTGATCCGCGAAACACATACCTCTGACACCTGCCAGGCGCGCGATACAGCAAGCGGACGGACGTGGGACCTGGCCGCCAGCGTGGCCAGTGGATTGGAAGAAGCGGATGATCGGATCATTCTGGTAATCCGCGAGGTCACTCGCCTGGTGGAATTGCAAGCCTCTTTGCACCGCAGCGAAACGATGTCCCTATTAGGATCGCTTGTTTCCGGGGTCGCCCACGAGGTGCGGAATCCCCTTTTCGCCATTTCCTCCACGCTTGATGCTTTTGAAGCGCGCTTTGGTTCCACGGAAGGCTGCCAGAAATACACCAGCGTGCTGCATGGCGAAGTAAATCGTCTGAACGATTTGATGAAAGACCTGCTTGAATATGGCCGACCTCACAATCGGCAACTCAACCCCGGCTCAATTGAAGATGTAATTACGCAAGCCGTAAATTCCTGTGCATTATTGGCGAAACGCGCGGAAGTCAAAGTCGTCAGCCAATTTGCAACCGGCCTGCCTCTGATCAACATGGATTCCAAGCGATTGCTTCAGGTCTTCCTGAATCTGTTGGAAAACGCCATACAACATTTACCTGTTAATGGGGTCGTCACCGTGGAATCAAAAGAGATTTATCAGGATCAGCGGCAATGGATTGTCTGCACCGTGAAAGACACTGGGCCAGGATTTCAAACGGATGACCTACCCAGACTGTTTGAGCCTTTCTTTACGCGCCGCCGAGGCGGCACTGGGCTTGGTCTATCAATTGTGCAGAAAATTGTGGAAGAACACGGCGGAAAAATTTCGGCAGGAAATCGGCTTGAAGGTGGTGCCTTGATTTCAGTTAAGCTGCCTATCAGGGCAGCAATTTCATGAGGGTGGAGGAAATTTCGGAATGGCAAGAAACAAAATCCTGTTGATTGAAGATGAAGCTGGCATACGATTTGGCATACAGAATTTTCTGGAAGCGCATGGGTACGAGGTTAGTTACGCTGATAACTGTCGGGAAGCATCTGACCTATTCCGAACGGCGCGCCCGGACGCTGTAATTCTTGATTATGCGTTGCCGGACGGCAACGCGCTCGACCTGCTTCCCCGCCTGAAGGAGATTGACCAAAATACGCCAGTTGTTATTTTGACAGCCTATGGTTCGATTGATCTGGCGGTGCGCGCAATCAAGGAAGGTGCTGACCAGTTCCTGACCAAGCCCGTTGAGCTTCCGCCCCTTTTGGTTATCCTGCAACGACTGATTGAAAACCAGCGGAACAAACAGAAACAAATCGTTGGCAAGAAACAACAGGCTCGCTCAGTTGCGGATCCTTTCCGAGGCAGCAGCCCGTTGATCCAGCAATTGGCGGAGCAAGCCAAACGAATTCTTCATGCGGAAAGCCCAATCCTGATTCAGGGTGAAACCGGGACTGGCAAGAGCGTTTTGGCCGGATGGCTACATAACAACGGGCCGCGCGCCGATGAAGCTTTCGTAGATATGAACTGCGCAGGACTATCGCGCGATCTGTTGGATACGGAACTTTTCGGCCACGAAAAGGGCGCGTTCACGGGCGCGACGACTAACAAAACCGGGCTGCTGGAAGTGGCACATCGCGGCACAGTGTTTTTGGACGAGATCGGCGATATGGATCCGCAGATTCAGCCAAAGCTGCTGAAGGTGCTGGAAGAAAAACGCTTTCGCCGAATCGGCGAAGTGCGTGATCGCCAGGTTGATGTACGGCTCATTGCCGCCACACATCAGGATCTGGCCCACCTTGTCCGGGAGAAAAAGTTTCGCAGCGATCTTTACTTCCGTATCAGTACTATCCCCCTGACCATTCCCTCGCTCCGCGCTCGCGTGGAGGATATTCCCTTGCTGGCCAACTACCTGCTGGAACGCATCTCCGCTGATATGGGACGCGGCCAGATGCACCTGACGCCGGATGCTGAACGCGCACTGCAAGCGTATTCGTGGCCCGGCAACATCCGTGAACTGCGTAATGCGCTGGAACGTGCCGTGCTGCTCTGCGATGGGAATAAGCTCACCCGCCAAGATCTATACCTTGACGCCCAAACCACGAACGAAGTCTGGCCCGAAGCGAATACACTGACGTTATTGGAGCTTGAGCAACATTACATCGCCAAAGTCCTGCAAGAAGAACAAGGCAATGTTGATCGCGCGGCCAAGCGCCTGGATGTGCCTCGCAGTTCGCTTTATCAAAAGATCAAGCGGTACCACATCACCTAATCCCAAATCTAGAATCCCCGTCTGAACTTTAGACCTTTTTCCGCCCCCTTTTCATCCTGCCAATCCTATCCCCATTGCTTTCAGTGTTTCCATCGAAATAACCGGTACGGTTGCGCTTGGTGCGTGGCTTGCAGCCTAGACAGGTCGCATCACCACAGACCCGGACATTTAGCAGTCACGGCGTGGTGACCAGACCAATCCTGTCTTGAACAATCGGAGAATTTATTTTTATGGAAAACCTGAAACTACAACAGCCTGCCGCGCCTTCTTTGGTTCCGGAGCTAAAAACTTTTACCGCTTCCTGGCTGACCGATCTGCTGAGCAGAGTGCTGCCAGCGGCGTTTTTTCTGATGATCCTGCTACCGAAGATCGTCAATCTAGTTCATTTTCTTCGCACGCCAGAAACGAAAAACCTGCAAAGCAGCCTGTTTGCTTTTTATGTAGCGGTTGGATCGCAAGCTTCTGTGATTCTGTTTCTGTTGCTGATGATTGTCTTGTTTGTCGTTCGGACGCCGCCAATCAAAAAAGCCAAGGGACTTTTTCCCAGAATCACAGCGATTGTCGGCACGTTTCTGATGTCCCTCATTACGGTTTTCCCAAGACCCAATCTGCCAATCTGGGTCAGCGTTACGGCAATGCTGCTCACTCTATTTGGTGCCATATTTTCCACTTATGTATTGGCACAGCTTGGCCGGTCTTTCAGCGTGATGGCAGAAGCAAGACGCCTGGTGACCAGTGGGCCGTATGCCATCGTGCGCCATCCGCTCTATCTAACAGAAGAGCTGGCCATGCTGGGCATGGCATTGCAGTTCTTTTCCCCATTTGCAGTGCTGATTTTTGTCCTTCATCTGCTCGTTCAAATTCAACGAATGAAGAACGAAGAAGCTGTGCTGCGACAGGTCTATCCCGAATACC
>CAYLJQ010000559.1:0-4901 GCA_964383955.1 uncultured Heliomicrobium sp.
GGATTTTTTGGGAATAACGCAAAGGGGCAGGCAGTAAACAGCCCTCAACTTATTACTTCTTCAAAAGAGAAAGGATCAATTACGCATGAAAAACATGACGAAAATTCTGATGCTTTTGGCAGTGCTGGCGCTGGCCTATCCGGTCAGCAAGTCACTGGCTTTCGCAGGCCTTCCGGAAGTTGGTCAGGCAGCGCCGGACTTTGACCTGAAAAGCAACGAAGGCACAAACGTCAGCTTGAAAGGCAATCGCGGCAAATGGGTCGTGCTGTATTTTTACCCCAAAGATTTCACTTCGGGTTGCACCGTCGAAGCCAAGAATTTCCAACGCGATCTGGCAGCGTACGAAAAAGCCAACGCGGTCATCCTGGGCGTCAGCGTTGATTCCGCGGAATCACACAAGGATTTCTGCGCGAAAGAAGGGCTGAGTTTCAAGTTGCTGGCGGACACCGAAGCCAAAGTTTCTGCCGCTTACGGTTCCATCATGGAGATACAGGACAAGAAACTTTCGGCACGCAACACTTTTATCATTGATCCGCAAGGCAAGGTCGCCAAGGTTTTTCCCGGTGTCAAAGTCGCCAAGCACAGTGAGGAAGTCCTGGCTGCACTGGCGGAGCTGCAGAAAAAGTAAAGGCACAGACCAACTGAAAAAGCGCCATTGTCTGCCGCAAAGCAGGACAATCGGCGCTAAGGAGAACAGAGAAGTATGAAAAGAACAGATGCATTTATGTATGGGGTCGCACTGACATTCCTTTTGGTTGTCAGCAGCGGCTGTCAAAAAATGGCTGCCAGCAGCGCGTCACCGGCTCCGGCGACACCCGCTGCGGCAGCGTCAAATCCTGAAGATGCGATGCCGCGCGTTTCGGTGGAAGAAGCCAAAGCGGAAGTGGCCAAGGGAGTCGCTGTTTTGGTGGATGTTCGCGGCCCGGATGCGTACAACATTGCGCATATCAAAGGCGCGATTGACCATAGCTTGAGCCGCATGGAAATGGGCGATTTTGAGAAATTGCCCAAAGACAAACGCATCATTGCCTACTGTAGCTGTCCGACGGAACATTCCAGCGCCCGCGCCGCTTTGGTGCTGCAAAAAGCGGGCTTTGCCAATGCTGGCGCGTTGGTGGGCGGAAACGCCGCCTGGGAAAATTCAGGCGGCGAAATGGTGAAGGCACCGCCAATGGCTGCCGAATCCGAACCCAAAGCAAAAGAGACGAAAGCCAAGACAAAGGCCAAGTCCTAACAGAAGCAAAACAATAAGGCAGGTTTTTCCACGCCTGCCTTATTGTTGATCAAGCGTGTTCGGTCTTGCCGAAAAAGAATGTAACCTCTCTCCGCTAGCGGATGTCTGCACTAGGGTAAAACCTAAACTCTCAATAAAACGAGGACCTATCAACCATGATGACCAGATTTCTTTTTCTGGCTGTGATTTTGTTTGCAGCCGGTTCTGTTGTCCAGGTTCAAGCCGGATTCCAGCAGGCTACTGGCGAGCTTCGTGTTGAAGTGAAAGACCCGGCGGGCAAAGGATTGGTTGCCACGGGAACTTTGACCAATTTAGTCACGGGCGTTAGTCGCAGTTTCCAGACCGATGCGCAAGGCCAGGTCACTTTATCGGCGTTGAATCTTGGCCGTTACCGGCTGGAAATTTCGCAATCCGGCTTCGCCACGCAATCCATGCTGGTTGATGTTCCATCGGCGGCGCCGGTCACGCGGGCAATTACCATGACGCTGGGCGGATTGGCATTTAACGTGGATGTGATTGCTTCGACTCCGCTGCCCGGCGCTGATCTGAGCGCAGACGAAATTGCCGCGCCGGTGCAGGCTGCGCCCTTGCGCGACCTGCAATCCAGCAACGCGCTCGACGTATCGGACTTTTTGAATCGCAGGCTTCGAGCGGTTCACGTCAACGAAGTTCAGGGCAATCCTTATCAGGCTGATTTGAATTATCGCGGCTACACGGCTTCGCCGCTGCTGGGCACGCCGCAAGGACTTTCAGTTTATCTGGACGGCGTCAGGCTGAATCAACCGTTTGGAGACGTGGTCAGTTGGGATTTGATTCCGCGCATCGCCATTGCCGAAGTCGCACTGGTTCCCGGATCGAACCCGCTTTTTGGGTTGAACACGCTGGGCGGCGCGTTAGTGCTGCAATCCAAAGACGGATTGAACTCGCCCATAACTTCCCTGGAAATTAGCGGCGGCAGTTTCGGACGCTTGATGGGCGAACTGGAGCATGGCGGTTCCAATGGCAAAGGATTGCATTGGTACGCGGCAAGTTCGCTGTTTTTTGAAGATGGTTGGCGCACAGATTCGCCATCAAACGTGCGGCAGTTTTTCGGCAAACTTGGCTGGCAGCGCGACCGAACTTCGCTGGGCGCAACCGTTGCTTATGCCAACAATTCGCTGATCGGGAATGGCTTGCAGGAGCAACGCTTTCTGGATCGGGATTACAACAGCGTCTACACCAAACCTGACATCACCGCGAACCGCGCGCCGTTTTTCAATTTCAATGCTCGGCATGGGTTTAGTTCACGGCTGGCAGTTTCCGGGAATGCCTATGTCCGTTCGATTCGCACCAATACCCTGAACGGCGATATCAATGAAGAATCGCTGGATCAGTCTTTGTACCAGCCTGGCGCGGCAGAGCGTGCGGCTTTGGCGGCGGCAGGGTACACAGGTGTCCCGGCCAGTGGCGCGACGGCGGCCAATACGCCGTTTCCGTTCTGGCGCTGCATCGGCAATGTGTTGTTGCGGGATGAGCCTTCGGAAAAATGTAACGGCCTGCTGAACCGCACGCGCAGCGAGCAATACAACTACGGCACTTCCGGCCAGATTACGCTGGTCAGCTTTCCAAACGGCCAGCGCAATCAGTTGACTGCCGGAGCAGCGCTTGACCGCAGCCATGTGGATTTCACGCAATCCACGCAGCTCGGTTATTTGAATCCTGACCGCAGCGTGACTGGGCTGAATGCCTTCGGCGATGGTGTGACGGGCGGAGACGCAGATGGCGAACCCTTTGACACGCGCGTTGACCTGAACGGACGCATTCAAACCTTCAGCTTCTACGCGACTGACGCAATTGCCATCGGCAACAAATGGACGCTGTCTCTGTCGGGCCGATTCAACCGCACGACCATCAAAAATTCCGACCGCATCAATCCGGGCGGCGGCAAGGGATCGCTGGATGGCGATCACGCTTTTGACCGGTTCAATCCTGCGGTGGGCGTGACGTTCCGCCCGCTACGCCACCTGAATGCATACGCCAGTTACAGCGAAGGCAATCGCGCGCCGACTTCTGTTGAATTGGGCTGCGCTGACCCGGAATCGCCTTGCAAGCTGCCGAACGCGATGGCGGGCGATCCGCCGCTGCAGCAAGTTGTCACCCGCACTTTTGAAGCCGGTGTGCGCGGCGGGCAGGAAAGCCGCGTCAGTTGGAATGTCGGTTGGTTTCGCGGTGAAAACCGCAACGACATTTTGTTTGTGGCTTCGGAGCAAACGGGTTTTGGATACTTCAAAAACTTCGGCAAGACGCGGCGGCAGGGAATGGAAGCCGACATCAACACACGAATCTGGCGCTTTGGCATTGGCGGAGGCTACACCTTCCTGGATGCCACGTATCAAAGCGAAGAAGAGGTCAACGGTGAAAGCAACAGCAGCAGCGACGCCGAAGCGCCTGGCCTGGAAGGGCTGATTGAAATCGAACCGGGCGCGAAAATTCCGCTGATTCCGCAGCATATGTTCAAATTGTTTGCCGATTTGCAGGCGACGAAAAAGTTCTCGCTGAATTTTGGCGTGCTAGCGTTGTCCAGTTCTTATGCGCGCGGCAATGAAAACAATGAACACGAACCCGACGGAACGTATTACCTGGGCGAAGGCAAATCGCCGGGTTACGCGGTGGCCAATTTTGGCGCTCGCTACGAAGTGAACCGGCATCTGGAATTTTTCGTTCGCGTCAACAACCTGTTCGACAAACGGTATTTCACCGCGGCGCAATTGGGGCCGACTGGCTTTACAGCGGATGGCAATTTTATCGCCAGGCCTTTTGCTGCGGTGGATGGCGAATTTCCCGTTCAGCACGCGACGTTTTTTGCGCCCGGTGCGCCGCGCGCTGCCTGGGGTGGGATTCGGGTCAAATTCTGAAGTTTCGGTTGTCTGTAACCTTAATGTTCCGACTGCCACCTTGATTGTCACATCTTGTGGCTGGTTGAATCTTATTGTTGCCAAAAGAAATACTTGTGACGCGCCGGAAGGAATTCACGTCTTTGAGTCCGTTATGCCGGAGTTCCGATCCGGTCGCCCAGCCGAAGCTCTCGACTTTGGCTACTAAACCCCAGGCTTCAATCTGAAGCTGAATAATTTGGAGGAAAAATGAAACTGTTTCTGGTTATGCTTTTCACAGCGTTTGCCACCCTGGCGTTTGCGGCGGCACCGCAATCAGAAGAAGAATTTGTCGCTGCAATGAAAACTGTTCTGCCAACGTCTGGCAGTCTTCGCACCAACGTGACCGCCAAAAATGCTGAAGCGACAAAAGCTGATGCTGAAAAATTGGAAAAAGTCTTCAAGACTTCGGAAGGTTTCTTCGCTGCGCGGAAAACGCAGGACGCCGTGGATTGGTCGAAACAAGCCAAAGAAGCTGCTGCCGCAATCGGCAAATTGGCTGCCGCTGGCGAATGGGAAAAAATCCCGGATGAGCAGAAAAAGATTCAAGCCACTTGTATGGCTTGCCACAACGCGCACCGCGAAAAGCTGCCGGAAGGTGGTTACAAAATCAAATAGCCTGATTGCGTTCAACAAGAACCACTGGCTATTCCTTTGGTCAGGACGCGCACCGCTCGAAAAAAGCAGTGCGCGTTTTTTTTATGTGCGCCCGGCAGGGCGCATTCACTTGAGGGTGAAAGTCCCTTACGACCCCG
>CAYLJQ010000560.1:0-4881 GCA_964383955.1 uncultured Heliomicrobium sp.
GCAGCCGAAGCCCAGCCCGCGCCGGTGGTGGATGATCGGCGGGTTTTCATTGAGCGGACTAAGAATTAGTCCTGTTGAAACGGTCTCAGCCGAAACTGAAATGCTCATTAAGAACAAAATCAGGACGACACTAATACTTACTGCTGTTCTCTTCATAAGTTTCCTTTCTTGATTCGAGCTCTGTGGCTCGATTGATTGGTAAGGGATCAATTAAAGACAGCGGCAGCTATGAATACGGGAATTCCTCAATTCACCGTATCCAGTCTCTGGTCGCCATCCTCGCAACAGGCTTGAGAAATTTTGGGGAAAACCGAATCGAACCTGCATTTGAAAGGTGAACAGACACAGAAACACAGATGCCACAGTCTGCCGCGAAATCTCGCGCCAAACCGCAGCATCTGCGTTGTCGGGGTTCTATTCATTTGCCGGGGGCCGTAACTACTATGCCCGTTTCATTTACGCTGACTTGGTTATCACCGCCTCATAGCAAACTGTGAAGCCGTGAGGTTGAAAAGTTGTTATTTGATATTGATCGAGACAGTGTTGGCGACTTTGCTGCCGACAGTCAGAATTACATCCGCGTTGCCACGCAAAGTTAGTGACTTTGGGATTGGCCCGACAGCGACCTGGTCCAATCCAACAAATCCCGGAGCGGCAGCAAAACCAAGAATCGGTGTGCTGGTGCCTCCGATTGTTGCCGAAACAGTGTTCGCTGCTGCGCCGATGATTCCGGTTCCGAACAAAATCAGGTACACATCACCGTTCGCCAGATCAATTGGCGTTGCGGTAATTGTCCCGCCGGAATTTGTGTAAATGGATTCGAAGGTTTGCGTTGCGCCGACCACGCGCAAAGCAACAGCCGCAGGCACTCCGGTTCCGAAGGTGTTCGCAGTAAAGATTCCCGGTGAAGTGGATTCAATAGTTACAGTGCCTTCTGCGATCACACTTCCACTCCGTTTGACCGAAATTGTCGCAATTCCATTCGCTGTTCCCGTTGGAATCCAGTAGTTGATCTGACTTGGAGCAACAAAGAACAGTCCGGCTTTGCGGGTCGTGCTGGTGGAATCGCGCACTTCAATTTCGGTTCCGTCCAGTTCAGTCGGCAGTGGATTGGTGGAGGCGCTCACCACATTTTGCGATAAAGCCGCCGCACTAAACGCGGAAACAATCATGTTTGGCGCCAAGGCCACATTTTGAGCAAAGCTTGCCGATGAAACAGTTGCTACGGCTGGAGCCGCGACAGGAGCTTGCGCGCTTGCACTGGTGGTGTAAATCAAATCTCCGCTGTCTGCGGTTCCATTGTTATTCGCGGCATTGCCCGCGACATAAACCGTGACCCTGCCAACAGCAGTTGCTGGCGCTGTCCAACGAAATGTCCACGTAGACTGATTTGAACCTGAATTTCCACCGGCGTTATGGCTGACATACCGCCTTAAATTGCCGCCAACCACCCCTTGAAACGTTTGAGTGCGGTTGGGTTCGGTGATGGTAATCGTTCCTGCTGCTCTACCCTGGTCGTCAATGACCGTTGCTTCAAAGCCAAATCGCACACGCCCACTCTGGCTTAAGGTAACTGTGATTGTGTAATTTTGATTGAGCACATAATTGGCAGGCATTCCCGTAACCGTCAGCGTGCCGCCGCCGCTGTTGACAGGCGTGCCGATGTGACAGGCGGCAACTGCGCAAGTCAGTTCACCGGGTGCGCCAGTTCGACTGGGAACAGGGCCTCCGGAATCCGCTTTTACCCGAACGCCTTTCAACCCGAACGCCAGAAACAATCCAACAAAAAACAAAAAGACAGAAAGCTTGAGCAGTTTATTTCCCATATACAAATCAAATTCCCCTTTCAATGGTTGCAGTAATTTCCCACCCAGACGGTCAACGATTTTTGAGCGCCCAGGCACACGGATCAATAGAGGCAAATTCACTTCACGCGGTCTTAATTAAAAGCGATCAGTTTCGACTTGAAGGGGAAATTTTAAGTGTCAGCAAGCGTTATTCCACGAACCTGGACGCGTGAAGGGAAATTCGAAAAGAGCTTATACAACTGGACTTAGGAAGGATTTGTGGTTTTGCCGCACGGAAACCGCTGTCACTAATTCTGACAAGAAGTGTCACGATTTTGATCAGAAGGTCAGTTGGCCTCCATCCACCACCAGCGAATGACCTGTGATAAATCCCGCATCTTCCGAAGCCAAAAACGCTACCGCAGCCGCAACTTCATCCGGCTCTCCAAAGCGTGCCATTGGTATTTTGTCCTGAAAATAGGTCCGCGCCAGTTCCGGATCGGCATCCAGCACAGCTTGCGACAGCTTCGTGCGAATCATTCCGGGCGCGACCGCATTGACGCGAATTCCATGCGGAGCCAGTTCAATTGCCGCCGTCATCGTCAATCCAACGACGCCAAATTTCGATGCGTTGTATGCCACTAGTCCAATTTCGCCGACCAAGCCGTTGGTCGAAGCCATGTTGACGATATTCCCTTTCACGCCTGTCGCAACCATGGCTCGCGCGACGATTTGCGAACAGAAAAAGACGCCTTTCAAATTTACATCAATCGTCGCGTCCCAATTTTCGTCCGTCGTTTCCAGAAACGGCGCTGGCGGCGCAATCCCCGCGATGTTGCAAAGCACATCAATCTTTTCGTGCCGACGCAACACTTCGCTGACCATTGCCTGGACCTGGTCTCGTTGCGCCACATCCGTCTGCCAGGCCCAGCTATTCCCGCCAATGTCAGCGGCAGCTTGTTCTGCCAGTTCCGGGTTCAAATCAACGATGGCGACAATCGCGCCTTCGCTGGCCAGACGTTTGGCGGTGGCTCGGCCAATTTCGCCGCCTCCGCCTGTGACAACGGCAATCTTGTTCGCAAATCGCATAATTGATGAAAAGGAAGAATAAGGGTTTGTTGGGTGCGCGGAGAATCCAATATCGTCCAGCGTTTTGCAAGTCATCGCCATCGTTCGGTTTGGCGAAAATCAACGAGCAGCGAACTTCGATCCAGTTTCTTGAAGAGCGGGAAATGCTTTGGCTGCGAACGCCAAAACCTTGCGTGGTTATCTGCGCTTGCCGGTTGCGCTGGCGCAAAGCCGGGTGATACACAATCTGGCAATCCTATTTCAAATGGTTTGGAGGCGTGAGTGGAAACTCTTTTGCGAGATTTGCGGTTTGGGCTGCGAATGCTGACCCGAAATCCGGGCTTCACAGCAGTTGCAATTATCACAATGGCATTGGGCTTGGGCGCAAACACGGCGCTGTTCAGCGTTGTCAACGGTGTAATGCTAAAATCGCTGCCGTTCAAGGAACCAGACCGGCTGATGTTTGTGCTGGAAACCAATGCCAAGTTCCCTGCTCCTGGCGTCAGCGCTTCCAGCCTGAATTATCGCGACTGGAAAGAACAGAACCATTCCTTTGAAAGCATCGCCGCACGCCAAGGCTTCGCCGGTAATTTCACCAGCAGCGAGCGGCCCGAAAAGATCATCGGCGAAAAAGTGACCTGGGATTACTTTCCCACGCTGGGCGTCGCCCCCATTGCCGGGCGAACTTTCACGCAGGAAGAAGACAAACCCGGCGGCCCAGCCGTCTTGCTGTTATCGAATGGGCTTTGGCAGCGGCGCTTCGGCGGCGATCCGGGAATTGTTGGCCGGACGGTTCCCTTTAACGGCCAGAACGCGACCGTCATCGGAATTATGCCGAACGATTATCGGCCCAACATTGAGTTCTGGGCACCGTTGGCAATCGTTTACGAAAACGCGGATCGTAACCTGCACAACTTACAAGTCGTCGGGCGTTTGGCAGCGGGCGTCAGCGAAACCCAGGCTCAAACAGAATTGACGACCATCGCGGCGCGGCTGGCCCAGCAATATCCCGAAGCCAATACCGGCTGGGGTGTGGCGCTGGTTCGTTTTCAGGAGCTGGTCATTTTGAACATCCGTCCAGCATTGCGAATTTTGCTGGCCGCGGTCGGCGTTCTGTTGCTGATCGCTTGCGCCAACGTCGCCAATTTGCTGCTGGCGCGCGCGGCGGCGCGCGAAAAAGAAATCGCTTTGCGGTTGGCGCTTGGAGCCAGTCGCTGGCGTTTGATCCGGCAAGTGCTGACAGAAAGTCTGCTGATTTCCCTGATCGGAGGCGCAATCGGAGTTTTGATTGCGGTAACCGGGACACGCGCGCTGGTCAATCTGAATCCGCAGGGGATTCCGCGCGCCGCTGAAATCGGTGTGGATGGTCAGGTGCTCGGCTTTGCGCTGCTGGTTTCCATTGTTTCAGGAATTCTGTTTGGGCTGATTCCTGCCTGGCAGGCTTCGAATCCCAACCTGAACGAGAAGCTGAAAGAAAGCGGCAAGTCTTCTGCCGGCAATTCGCGCGGAAATCGCATTCGCAGCTTGCTGGTAATTGTTCAGGTTGCGCTGGCCTTTGTGCTGCTGGTGGGCGCGGGGTTATTGATCAAAAGCTTTTCCCAGCTTCAACAGGTCAACGTCGGATTCAACCGGGAGCATTTGCTGACGATGCAAATTACATTGCCTCCGGCGGCGTATCCGCAAGGACCCAACATTCTGAATTTTTACAACGAAGCGCTGCGACAGGTTTCGGCTTTGCCCGGCGTGAATTCCGTGGGCGCGATTTCGCAGGTTCCGCTTGCCGGAGGCGGACCGCAATTCACCTTTTCGGTGGAAGGCCGTCCGCTGCCCACGCCAGCGGAAGCGCCGATTGCAAGTTACAGAATCCTGACGCCCGGATATTTTCAAACCATGGGAATTCTCATTCTCAAAGGGCGCGCCATTACCGAAGCAGATGATCAAAACGCATTGCAGGTGGTCGTTATCAACCAGAATTTGGCAGACAAGATGTGGCCGGGCGAAGATCCAATTGGGAAACGCCTGACGG
>CAYLJQ010000561.1:0-4868 GCA_964383955.1 uncultured Heliomicrobium sp.
ACAATGGTCGTCAAGAAATTGGAACAGAAATTGCCAATTGGTTTGCAGCCGATTGACTGAGCGCAGAAAAACTCCCAGTAGAATCAGGATCAGCGCTCGCCAGGCGGCGTGAGCAAACATCTTGGGTTGGGATTCACCTTTGGCTAGGCGGCTGGCGATGGAGTAGGGAAGCGCAACGCCGACCAAAAACGAAAACGATGGCTGGATCAGGTCGTGCAGTGTCGCGCCATACCATTCAACGTGCGTTTGATGGCGCGCCAGAAAATTCCAAAACCAGTTTGGATGCGCAGCAGCAACCCGGCTCAGATGCAACACCTCCGCGACCATTAAAAACATCACGAAGCCGCGATAGGCATCCATCGAAATCAGGCGTTGTGGCGTGGTGGTTTGGGGCATAGCAGTGCGCTCCCTGTTTCATTTTCCATTTGTCAGTTGCCATTTGTCATTAAAAAAGGTGTTCGCTGTCGTAATGACAAATGGCAACTATCAAATCGCAAATGGAAAATGAAACCAGTCGAAAATACTGCCAAATTTACTTGTTGAATAGACGGGCAACGGGTTTGCCTGCCTGCGGATTGTTTTCGCTGTAATCAAGGTTCAGCCAGCGGCACAAGGTCGCCGCCGCCTGGTTCTGATAAATCGTATCTGTGTTTTTCCACTCGCCGCGAAGCTGGCTGTCCGGGCTGACAAACGCCATCCAGATGTGCTGGGCTTCGGGGACTTTTTCGCCGTGATCTGTCCAATCTTTGATCGTTTTACCTCGACCGTGATCGGTTGTGAAGATGATAGACGTTTTGCCTTTGTAACGCGGCGAGCTTTGCAGATAGTCCCACAACTCTTTGATTTGCTGGTCGTTCTGGGTGAACGAATTCAGCACGTGCGCATAATCGCCGCCGTGCGCCCAGTCGTCGGTTTCGCCCAGCGCAATGTGCATCACACGTGGTTGATACTTTTTCAGATGCTCCAAGGCAAACCGAACCGTGAAGTAATCAAAACGCACGCTGTCCCACGGGCTGAGCTTTTCGTTTTGCAGCTTGCTCAGAGCTTTCAGTTCAGCGCTTGCCGCCAGCTCGTAAGGTTCATGGCCGGAGTTGATCGTCACCGCGCCTTCTTCGTGTTCGCCGATCCAGTTGAACACGTCCCAGGAACCGAATAGCGCCACCTGGTTTTTGTTGAGCTTCAATTTGCGCTTCAGGAATTCCAGCACGCTGGTGTTGGGATTTCGATTGCGGTCGTTGCTGTTGATAACGTCGTCGTGCGCTTGCCCGGTCAGGATTTCGGAATAGCCAGGATATGAAAACCACATTTTATTCGTCGTCATGACGGCGCTGTTCAGGCTGCGATTCCCGGCAATTGAACCGTGATCCTTCATCAGGGTTCCCCAGAAAAACGGCATCAGCTTCAATCGGCGTTCTTCGGCGGTTGCCGCCCAATACTTCTTGTAAAGCGCTGACTCTTCGACTTTTCCGCGACGGGTTTTGTCTTTCAGGATGTCCAGGTCTATTCCGCCGAACACTTCCTGAGTTCTTGCGCCGTCGAAAGTGATCAGGATGACGTTTTCGGTTTTGGTTTGCGCGGAAGCTGCGCCAAGCGAGACAAGCAAGGAGAGAAGTGCGAGGAGAAAGTGTTTTGGTTTCATTGGGGTGTTTATGAAAAAAGTGAGGCGATTGGTTAGATCGCCTCACTTTGAGAAGGGGTTAGAACAACAGTTTCAACGCGAACTGAATCTGTCGCGCCGGGAAGGCGCTAGTGATTCGACCGTAGTTACCGCCAGCCGCCGGAGCGCCGTTGACGATGCGGATGTCAGACGCGCTGGTATTGGGCACCTGGAAGTTGGTGCGGTTGAACACGTTGAAGGCTTCCATGCGGAATTCCAGCCGGGTGCTTTCGCGCCAGACCGGGAAGGATTTGTGCAATCCCAAATCCGCCTGCCAGAAATTCGGTCCACGAACCGTGTTGCGTCCGGCATTGCCGAACGGCTGTGAACGGTCCGTCGGAACCGCAACGCCCAGAATGTTCAGGTAGTTGCTGGGATCGCGCTGGCCTTCCGGCGTGTACAAATCCCCCAGCAATTGGTTCGGGCGATAGGTCAACGACGAGCCAACCTGGAACGCCGACGCCGGGCTGTAAGTCAGATTTGCAGGCAATCCACTGGTCAGCGAATTGATCAAAGTCGTGCGCCAGCCGCCGATGACGTAATCCACCGTCGTCGGAATGCCGGACCCAAACTTGCGGCCTTTGCCGAAGGGCAGGTCGAAAACGACGCTGGTGGTGTTGTTGAACGGCTGATCGTAATTTGAACGGCCTTTGTCGTTGGCCAGGTTCTTGATGTTGCCGCGCGAATTGTCGCCAAAGCTGGCTTCCAGGTGGCCGGCTGCGTTGTCCATCGCCTTCGACCAGGTGAAAGAGTTCAGCAGGTACAGCCCGTCGGAAAAACGCCGCTCTGTCTTGATTTGCAGGGCGTGGTAGTTGGCGAATCCGCCGTTGAACGACGCTTGAATGAACGAATAGTTCGCGAACGGACGACGCTGTTGCAGTGGTGTGCCCGCTGTCGGATCGGTCGAATTATTCGGGCGCGCCTGGTTGTAATCCGCCAGAATCACCAGTTTGTTGCTGCGGTTGCCGACGTAGCCGACATCCAACAGCAGTTTCCACGGCAGTTCGCGCTGCACGGTCAAGTGCCAGCTTTGAACATACGCCGTGCGCGTGTCTTTCGGGGTGAAATTCACGCGGGCTGTCAATGGATTGAAGCGTTGCGGCGCGACAAAGCCATTCGGATAGCCTTGTTCTGTTCTGCGGAAACAGCCCAGGAAGTTGTCGCCGACGCAGATGGGTTGTGAAACCTGCTGGACGATGCTGTTGCTGATGATGTTCGGGCCGTTGTACGAAAGCAGGTTTTCGCCGCCCAACCGGTTGAAGTGTATGTAACTGACGCCGTAACCCCCGCGCACGACGGTTTTATCCGCCACGTTATAGGCAAAGCCCAATCGCGGAGCCCAGTTGTTGCGATCCGGGTTGACCAGCGCGCGGTCGTAGATCGAACCGTCTTTCGCTTGGATGATGGTTGCTGTCGCCGGATCGAAATTGCCCAGCCGGTTTTGCTCTTCCCATTGCGGAGTCGCGAATTCGTACCGCACGCCCAGGTTCAGGGTCAATTTGGACGAGAGTTTGAAATCGTCCTGCACGTACGCGAAGTGCATGCGCTGTTTCAGCGTGATGATCAGCGCGTTGTTCAAGTCGTATTGGCTGCGCGCGCCAAACAGGAAATCCGCCAGGTTGTAAATGTTGTTGCTGGTGGTGACGGTTGTCGGACGGCTGAACTGGCCACCGTAACTGTCACGACCGTATTTCGGGTTGAAGTCGTCAATTTCTGTGCTGACCCTCTGATATTCATAGCCGGTTTTCAGGCTATGCCGTCCCAGCACAAAGGTGTAATTGAAACGCGGGTTGAAAATGATTGGATCCTGGAATTGCGGGTTGCTGTCTTGCCGCCCGTAACCTGTGTACCCGCTGATGTTTTGCGTGTACAAACCACCCGCAAAGCGCGGATCGTTCGGCAGGCCGGAAATGTTTCCAATGACGGGATCGCCTACGCCCGTCGGCGTTTTGCCCGCTTTGGTGCGTGAAATGCCCAGGCGGAATTCCAACAGCGAATTGCTGGTCAGATTGTGCGTGACGCCTGTGGCAAGCTGCTGATTCAACACGCGGACAAAGGCATTCGCCGGGCTGTAGATCGGCGCGCCGATTAATGGCGCTTCGTAGTTGTTGACCTTGCGGTTGCTAATGCGAACAAACGCTGTCGTTCTCGCACTGAAGTTTTGGTCAATCTTTACGTCGAACTTGTCATTGTAGAACTTGCTGCGCGGCAAGTTTTCGTAGTTGTTCGACACGACGCCGGTTGCTGTCGGGCTGGTCACGGGAAGCGGCAAGCCCGCCAAAACTGCTTTGGCAAACGGCGTGATTTGATTGGCAGGAATGACGCCATCGGCGAAAACTTCACCGGTGAACGGATTGCGAACTGCCGTGCCAAGCTGGCCAGCGCGCTGCGCCGCGGTCGGCACTGTGCCAAGCTGCAAGGTGCGCGTGATGCGGCGGAAACCTTCGTAATCTGCGAAGAAAAATGTTCTGTCTTTGATGATCGGGCCGCCAAGCGTTGCGCCGAACTGATTCTGGATCAACACCGGTTTGACGCCGGTAGTTCTGCCGGGCGGCGGGGTCGGTTTGAAAAAGCCCACCGCGTTCAGCGAAGTGTTGCGAATGAAATCGTAAACGGTGCCGTGAAATTGATTCGTACCGCTGCGCAAACTGGCGTTGATCACCGCGCCACCAGCGCGTCCGAATTCGGCGCTGAAGTTGTTGGTTTGCACCTGGAATTCCTGCACGGCATCCGGCGAAGCCTGCACGACCTGATTGGAAAATCCCTGGTTGCTGGTTCCGTAGGAGTTGTTGTCCACGCCGTCCAGCACAAAGTTGTTCAGTGACGAACGCAGCCCGTTGACGTTGAATGACGCATCGCGACCGCCGGAATCCTGATTGTTCAGCACGGATTTGCGCACACCCGGCGACAACAGCGCCAGATCGGCGTACGCGCGTCCGTTAAGCGGCAGATTGACGATCTGTTCCTTTGTAATGATCTGGCCACGAGCGCTGGTTTCGGTTTCCAGCAGTTGGGCCGATTCCGCCGAAATGTTGACGGTTTCTGTCAGCGCGCCCGCTTTCAGCGCCAGGTCAACGCGTTGACGCGCGTTCACCGTGACCTGAATGTTTTCAGCCAAGCCTCTGGAAAACCCTTGGGCTTCGGCGGTCACCTGGTAGGGCAATGGCATTGAATTAAGCCAATAGTTTTTTGACATACTTATGGAAACGTA
>CAYLJQ010000562.1:0-4867 GCA_964383955.1 uncultured Heliomicrobium sp.
TCACCGACCGTCGCGATGGTGGCGACGATGCCGTTGCTGCCTTGCTGGCGAATCAACGTGGAAGCCGCCGTGATCGTCGGCGGATTGTTGTTGACGGTCAGCGTGAAAGTCGCATCGGTTGTCGCATTGCAGTTATCCGTGGCCCGGATCGTGATGGTGTGATTGCCAATCGGAGCGGCGTTGCTGAAGGAAACAACCCCGGAAGCATTGACTGAAATCGTCCCGGTGTAGGTTCCCTGGGAATGCACCGCATAACTGTTGATGGAGCCATTGTCGGTGGCCGCCGTTGAGGAGTTCGTTGTGGAACCTCCCGCGCTGACCGAAGTGTTGCCATAACTCAAACTGGGCGCGGTGTTGGCGGTGACATTGACCGTCAAATCTCCGGTGTTGGTCAGGCTGCCGTCCGAGACTTGAAAGCGAACCGTGCCGGGAGTTGCCGTGCAGCCGGCAGTAACGACGGCGGTGATCGTTCCCGAAGTGTTGGTGATGCCGGTGACGGTGATGCCGGTCGCGGTGCCTCCGGCGATTTGTGTGACGACGAGCGATCCGGCGGCGGTTTGCGCATCGGCGACAGTGCCGATGGTGACGGCTGCTCCTGCCGGAGAGCCTTGCTGCCGACTGATGGCCACGGCGGGCGTGAAGCTCGGCGCGCTGTTGAGGTTGGTCAACGAGAAATTGACGGCTGGCGTTGCGCCGTTGGCCGTGGCCGCGACAGTGTACGGCCCGCCGATGATGGCGTTCGCCGTCACCGTGCCGGTGGTTGCCGTGCCAGCGTTAATCGTCGCTGGATTGTTGGCAATAGTCGCGCTGGCGCCGCTGCCGGGCGGCGTGAACGTGACCTGTCCGCCATTGACCGGTTCGCTGAAAGCAGAGGCTACCAGCACCGCCAGCGGATTGGCGAAGGCCGTGCTGACAGGAGTGCTTTGATTGTTGCCTCCGGCCAGCGCCAGCGTGAAACCCCGCGATTCAAACGCGCCGATGTCCGTGTTGCCGACGCGGGCAATGCCGCGTTGGTCGGTCGTCGGAGCGCCGCTGGCCGTGCCCGCGTTGAGCGTCAGGCTGCCAGGCAACAAGGCCTGCGTTTGGGTCAGTCCCCCATAATTCCCCAGCATGGAGAGCAGCGGGTCTATCTTATTGACGCTGGTGCCGACGATGTCGCCGTTGACGCCATTGGTGAAAGTGGTCGTTCCGTCGCTGTCGAAATTGTTGCCTTGCGAGGTGACTGTGCCGAAATTTTTGATATTCGGGCCGTCGGTGTTATTCCCAAGAAGGGTGTTCTTCAGATTCAGCGTGCTGCCGATCTGGTTAAAGATTGCGCCCGCAGAGGAAATGGTGGTGGAAAGTGTGTTATTTGCCACCGTGCAATTGACCATCGTCAGGGTGCCTGCGATCAGCACAATCGTATTGCTGCCGGTGTTGCCGCTGAAGGTGCTGTTGGTCATCGTCCAGGTGATGTTCGCGGTGTTCTGGATTGCCGCTCCCGCCAGGGTGAGTGTATTGGGGCGGCGATTACCGCTGAAGGTTGAGCCGGTCACAGCCAGCGCTCCGCTCGCGTTGAAGAGGCCCGCGCCTCGCGCGTTGGTGAAACTGGAGAGGACGCTGCCGTCAATCCGATCTGTGATATTGTCGGCGATGGTACAGTCCTCCACTGTCAGCGAGCCGGAATGCTTGTAGACACCAGCGCCTCTACCTGTGCCGTCCAGCGTTTGCGTGGTGCCGCCCATGCCCAACCCGCCGAGCGCCGAATTATTGCTGATGGTGCAGCGCGTCAGTTTGGCAGTGCCAGTGCCGCTCTGGAGGTAAATACCGGCACCAATTCCCTCTCCGCCAAATACGTTCGTCCCGCCCGTAGCGTTTCCCCCCTGCGCGGTGTTGTTCGTGATGACGCAATCGATGACATTCACCGCTCCGGTACTCAGCGAGTACAACCCGCCGCCAAGTCCGTCGGGGGCCTGGTTGGTTCCGCTCATCGCCGTTGTATCCGCCGCTTTGATGCAGCCATTCGCCAGTGTCAGCCCGGAGAGATTGACGTTGTGACTGCCGCTGGCGATTTCTAGCACGCGGTACAGGTTGTTGCCACTGACGGTCAGATTGGCAGCGCCAGGGCCGTTGATGGTCAGGTTCGGATGCGCAATCGCGGGCAAAGCCGAACCGAGCGTGATCGTTCCCGTCACGCTGAAATTGATCGTGAACGGCGTACAAGCCGTTAGCGCATTGGCTTCCTGAAGCGCTGCGCGCAAAGTGCAGACGCCATTGCCTGTCGCCGTTTCGCACACATTATTGCCCGGTGTCGCATCACCCGCGTCGCCCAAGTCATTAACGGTGAACGAAGTCGGGCAATCGTCGTTTTGAATGGTGGCAACGCCCTGGTTGTCGGCAAACGTGCAATCCGTACAACTCGAACCATTCAGCAAGACGGTTTCGTTCGGCTCAGCGGTCGTGTCGCCGGTGACCACCAACAACGAGCCGTTGAGCGTTTCTGTAGTGCGGTTGACATTGGCTGGCAGGGCGGCAGTCGTATTGATTGCGGCATAGTCGGAAGGCGCTGTCGCCGTGCCATCGGTGCTTTGGAAAGTGAATCCGCCCGCCACTTCAGAAGCGCCGCTGACGGTGAACGTAGTCTGAAAATTCGTCGTACCGGAATTGCCTTCAGCGTTGGAAAGGTCGTTGATCGCCACCGTCGGCGCGGCGTCGTCGTTCCTGATCGTCGCGATCACGGTTCCTGTCGTGCCAATCGTTCCGCCCATCGGATTGGAAAGCGTCACGTTGAAAGTCTGATTCGCCTCATAGACCGTATCGTTACAAATCGTAACGCTGAAGGTTTTCGTCGTTTCATTCGCGCCGAAATTAATCGTACCGCTCGCCGCCACGTAATCTACGCCTGGCGCACACGCTCCCGCCGTCGCCGTGCCGCCACCCGTTGCGTAATCCACCGAAACCGGAACGCCCGTGTTTGCGCGCTGGATGCTGAAAAACGCCATGCCGACGGCTTCGTTGAAATTGGTCGAGGCCACGCTGAACGTGAACACGGCTTGCGGCGCAGTGTTGGTCAAATTAAAATCAAGTGTTCCCGCGCCCGTCGTTGCCGTCACCATATAAGGCCCACCGGCGATGCCATTGGCGGTGGCTGTGCCTGCCGAAGCCGAGCCGCTGCTAATCGTCGCGGGATTCGTTGCCAGGCTGCAACTTGCGCCACTGCCGGGCACGGTAAAGGTCACACGCCCGCCGTTTACGGGTTCGCTATCCGTGCTGTTGATGGCGTCAACGTTCACCACCAGCGGAGCAGCAAAGGCCGTATTGACTGCCGCGCTTTGGTTGTCTCCGTTACCCACCGTCAGCGTAAAGCCTTGTGATTCAAATGCGCCAATATCCGTCGTGCCGAAACGCGCTTTGCCGCGTTGATCGGTCGTCGGCGCGCCCGACGCCGTGCCTGCGTTAATCGCCGGACTGCCCGGCAACAACGGGATCGTTTGCGTTGGGCCGCCGTAATTGCCCAGCGTGCCAAGCAGTGGGGTCGTCACCCCTGTAATGTTGCCGTTGACACCGTTCGTCAATCCCAAGGTGTTGCCTGTGCCAATCAAGTTAAAAGAACTCGCAGCATTGAGATTTACGCTGCCATCCAAATTACTTGTGGCTGCGCTGACCGCCGTGTTGTTCGCCACAAGGGTGTTCTTGAGCGTCACATTCGCTGAATAAATTTCTATGCCGCCGCCAACCGAACCGGCTGTGTTGTTCACCACTGTGCAGTTCGTCAAGAACCAGGTGCCGCCAGTGGCAAGCCCGGCACCATCCTGATTGGCCGTGTTGCCGCTAATGGTGCAGTTATTGAGCGTCGTCGTGAAGCTACCGAAACTGGTAATGCCGCCGCCAAACCCCGTGGACATATTTCCATGCACGGTGCAATTGTTCATCGTCAACGTGCCATTATTCTGAATGCCGCCGCTTTGCCCGGATTTGTTGTTGCGGATGGCGCAATTGTTGATGGTAAGCGTGCCGTTATTTTCAATGCCGCCCGCTTGCGTTGCATTGAAACCGTTCGCCACGGTCAATCCTGAAATTGCTACGACTTTGCCGCTGTTGATCGTGAATGGGCGGAAGCTGTTGGCGCCACTCACTATCAAGGAGGTCGCGCCGGGGCCGGTAATCGTCAGGTTTGGATGATCGAGCGCCGGTAATGCACTACCCAATGTGATCGTACCCGTCACGCTGAAATTGATCGTCAGCGGCGAACAGGTCGCGCCAATCGCATTGGCTTCCTGAATCGCCGCGCGCAACGTGCAAACTCCGCCCGCCGTCGCGCAGACGCTATTGCCTGGTGTCGCGTCCACCGCGTCCCCCAGATCATTCACCATGAAGGAGGTTGGGCAAGACGACGTAATCGTCACCGTGAACGCCACCGCGTTGCCCTTGTTATTCGCCCCCACAGTGTCTTGATTTGCCCCGGCCACGAGCGTGTCGCCGTCCACCGCGACAGCGTAGCCGAATTCGTCATCGGCTGCGCCGTCGGACGCAGTGATTTGTTTAACCTGCGTGATGGTCGAATTCATGTTGGCCGCTTCAAGCGAGTCATACACTTCCTGCTGTTTCAGATAACTGAGCGCCTCCCGGCCTCGCAACTGCGCCGAATTCCCCGCGAAGCCGCTTTCCGTCGTCGCGCGTTTGGCCGATGGGCCAGCCCCGCAGAACAGCGCCAGCGCCAGCGCCAAAATCGCCAACGCCGTACGTCGCGTGGCCTGGCTGGTCATTGAGTGGATCGTTGAAAAGAGTGTGTGTCGCATCGCTACTCCTAATCATTGCCGTCACGCGCCCGAGCTGCGTCCGACAACTGCGAGATTGATTCAGATTGGTTGAATTGCCTGGGGTGGAG
>CAYLJQ010000563.1:0-4852 GCA_964383955.1 uncultured Heliomicrobium sp.
TGGCTATAAATCCTGGTCAGAGACGAAAAAATTGGTGCCAGGCCCTTACGAGTTTGAAGTCAAACTGGATCCGATTGTGACTTCAACAGGCGTGACCGATGGTTTTGATTCTCTATCTCAATGGCAGGCTCCGTCCGCTTGGGAGTTGGTGACGGAAGGCAGGAATAAGAAACTCAGGGTGAAAGGGTCTCAATTGGGATTGCTGAAAGACAAGATTTACCGTGACATCCATGAAGACAGCAATTTCACCATCTGGCTGGAAGATGGCAAAGGAGCCAGTTGGGCAGTGAAGGCAGATAAAGAGGGACGCAGCTATTATTTGTTTCATTTGGCTGGACCGAAATCCACGGGAAAGTTCACTCCCAATAACTTTTATACGTTTGTGGTCACAAACGGCGCTGAGCCAGAGGAAGCCAGCACGCCCTTCCCGGTGCTGACGGAACTTGATCAAAAGGCTTCGTACTTGATCAATATTGAAATTAGCGGAGACAAGATTCTGCATTGGATCACGTCGAACAAAACCGGTGAGAAAGAGGCGATGGTTGGCCCGCAGCTCAGAAAAAAGAAAGGCGAGAACGGCGATGAAAAAACGCCTCCGCCCGATTTGGGCGTTTGGACAAACACTTCAGTGACCAAAGATAAATTCTTATTTGGCACATTCGGGTTCCGGTCGCTGACGGGCGAAGTTTTCTCCGTTGATGATTTCATCCTAGAACCTAAAAAAGAGCAGTAACGTATTGGCATTTGATTATGGCCAACAAAACCAAAAACAAATCTACCAGAACTGATTCCGTTCAATCGGGATCGCGTGTGAATTCTTCCTTACAGCGTCAGACTCCAAACTGGTTCGAAAAGCATCTTTCGCGGCGTCAAGTCGGCAAAGGGCTGGCTTGGACGGCGGCGCTGAGCATGGCCGGGCTGGGGTTGTATCAGCTTGCAGGAGATGACGAGCCGGAAGTTGCCGAAGAGTCTTTGGAACTGCAAAAGAAAGAAGGCTGGAATGTCGGTTCGACTGACAAGGCGCTGACATATACGGCTGGCGTGACAACAACCGACAGCGTAAATAAAGCCGTGAGCGCCTTTGATCCGAACTACTTGATTTCGGTCTATCAACCGCGGGATGCGCAGTGGCAGCCATTCTTTACGCCGACGCTGTTGCAATCACTTTCGCAGATTTCGCTCAACAAAGAGATCAAGCTGATTCGCACAGGCGATATGGTCGAAGCCTACCAGCGTGCCGAAGGCCTGCGTTCGCTGATTGCGTCCGGCAAAAATACCAATCAGACTTTGATTATTTCCGACTTGCCCGGTCCGGCTTCGATTGCGGTCGGAGCGGCGCTGGCCGATGTCGTGACGTTGGTTCCTGTTTTCGATAACTGGCCGCATCCGCTGGGAGTCGTTCGCTCGCACGAAACGCTGGGCGCAATGGCCTATTACGCCAGCGAAATTGACGAAAAGCGCGGAAAATTGCCTGAAAATGCCCCGGCAATGCTGCTGTTGGACGCGAATCGCCTGTCGCCTTATACCGATCAGGACAATCAGTTTGACAACCGGTATTTGGCCAAATTGCCGCCAGCCGAACAGTTAAAACAACGCGGCATTTTGCAGGTGATCTACATCACCAAAGATCAGACTCAGGCGACGGAACTGGATGACATCAATGAAGATTTCGTCGAATGGCAGAAAAATGGCATCAATGTGCGCATGCTGCGGTTGTCTGATTTCAAGCCGTATGACGAACCGCTGACGGCCAGCAACACGACTTCGACAACTGCGCCAGCCTCGTCAACAGTGCGGCATTATTACTATGGCGGGTATCCGTATTCGCACTGGTGGTTTTACGATCATTATTACTGGAGCCGGCCAACCACGATTATTTACGGCAACGGGTATGGTTACGGTGGAGGATACGCTGGCAATTATCGCGTTCCGCCTCCGCCAATAAATTCACGTCCAAACTTCGATCCGCCAAGTTATCGTCCGGCTTCAAGGCCCACGGTTTTCAGTTCCGCTCGTGTGGGAAGTTCTTCCGGCACAACCGGAGTTGGCAGAACCAAACCCAGTGGGTTTGGACGCACAAGCGTGCGGCGCGGCAGCGATGGGCGCGTTAGCGGAGTCCGTTCCGGACGTTCCGGATCCTACGGGCGAAGCGGCGGCGGTTGGTTCAGCGGCTGATAAGACATCCGAAATCTTCCCACAAAGTCACACGAAGAGGACACGAAGCAGCAAAGACGCACTTGGTTTCTCTTCGTGTTTTCTTTGTGTGTCTTCGTGGGAAATGCTTTTCTTTAACTCCGAGAGGGTTACGAATGAACATTTTGCTTTTCTTGCTGATCGGGACAGGGATGTTCTGGTTGGTGATGCTGATTCTGGCGGCGGTTTTTGCTGGCGGCATTTATATGGTGAAAACCGGCAAAGAGCCGGGGCGGATTGACGGCGGCCGCAGAGCCTTTTTGGGTGGCCGAGGCAAGCAAAACGACCACGCGCTGTTTTTCGGCATTCAATTGGTGGTCCAGGTTTTTGGCGGCGACGAATTGCGCTCTCGGCTTGCTCGGTTGATTGAAGCCGAGGACGAAACTGATTCGGCAGATGAAAAGCGCCGCTTCATCAAATCTGTGGCTTCGCTGCTGATCGAAAACCAGTACGCCTGGGAATACGGCTACTGGGATTTTCAGGGCGACGCTGATACGGCCATCAGCAATTTCAATCAATGGCGAAATGAAATCGAAGCTTCGATGGCGACAGAAGGCGACGAACTTGGCGGCGAAGTGGATCGCATTCATCGCTTTTCGGATCAAAAGGAGTTTCTGATTGTTTCGCTGTTGATGCTGATTGATAACCGCGAAGAAGCGGTCGAAGACGATGTTGGCGATTACCAGTTCCGTCCGACCTACACGCAACTGGTTCAGCCGTTCCGCACGATGATCGAAAATCTGCCAGAGGGCGAATACTTCAAACCGGCAACCTTCAAACAATTGCTGCAAGGATTGCAATCCCTGGATCCGCGAGCGCTGGAGCGCGACGGGATTTACGTGTATCCGGGCACAGCGCAGGACGGATTGTCTTCCATGGACTTGATCGGCGACGAAGGCTGGAAATATCTGACCGATCATTCGCTGCGTTATTAAAAGCACAGTGCCAGGCTGCAAGAATTTCCCAAGCCGCAGAGAAACGCAGAGAAACGCTGATCAGCGAAACTCTGCGTTTCTCTGCGGCTTGGGTTTTTCACAGGCCACTTTCAAGGAGAATGAAATGCGTTGTTTCAGAGCGTTGGCTGTTTCGCTGTTGTTGATAGTTTTGACGGCTGTTGGATTTTCTCAGGCAGCCGATGGAGTCGCAGCAAAAGTTGACGCGATTTTTGCCAATTACGACAAGCAGGATTCGCCGGGCTGTGCGCTCGGCGTCATCAAAGACGGCAAGCTGATTTATGCGCGTGGTTACGGCAAAGCCAATTTGGAACACGGCATCGCCAACGGCTCCAAGCTGATTTACGACATCGGCTCGACTTCAAAACAATTCACTGCCGCCAGCATTTTGCTTCTGGCGCAGGCCGGTAAACTTTCGCTGGAAGATGACGTGCGAAAGTTCCTTCCCGAATTGCCTGTGTATCAAAAGCCGGTTCTGATTCGTCACCTGTTGCATCACACAAGCGGCTTGCGCGATTACCTAACGCTGTTTTCGTTGGCCGGAATCAGCTTTGACGACACTACGACCGAAACCGACGCGCTGAAAATCATCGTCAAACAAAAGGGTTTAAACTTCACACCGGGCGACGAATGGCTGTACAGCAACAGCGGCTATTTTCTGCTTTCGATCATTGTCAAACGCGCCAGCGGCAAATCGCTGCCGGAATTTGCCAAAGAAAATATCTTTGATCCGTTGGGCATGAAACATTCGCTGATTCTGGATAATCACAAACGCATCGTGCCGATGCGTGCAACAGGCTACGCGCCAGCCAGAAGCGGCGGTTTCCAAACTGAAATGTCGAACTTTGAACAAACCGGAGACGGCGCGGTGCTGACATCAATTGAAGATTTATTGTTGTGGGATCAGAACTTTTACGAGCCGAAAGTCGGCGGCAAAGCCTTTCTGGATCAAATGCATTCAGTCGGTGCTTTCAACGACGGCAAAAAGCACGATTACGCCAGCGGGTTGTTCCTGGAAGAGTACAAAGGCCTGCGAAAAATCAGCCATGGAGGCTCTTGGGCGGGATTCAGATCGGAACTCGTACGCTTTCCTGATCAGAAATTTTCAGTGGCTTGTTTGTGCAATCTTGGAACGACGAATCCCAGTGCATTGGCTTTGCAGGTGGCGGATATTTATCTGGCTGAGCAATTCAAAGGGCCGGAAAAGAACGCTTTGACACTTCGAGGCGCACCGCCGAAACTGCCGGACCCGATTACGCTGACGGCTGAACAACTTACTGAATTTACAGGCACTTATTACAGCGAAGAACTTGATTCAATCAACAGAATGGTTCTTGAAAATGGGCGGCTTTATATGATTGATCGTAATGACGTAAAGCGGCCATTGACGCCCAGAACACCAGAACTCTTTACCTTGATTCAAGGCGCGCAGTATGAATTTACCCGCGACGCTCAAGGCAAAGTTACAGGGTTCGGCGTTAATGCCGGACGCATTCGTGGAGTTCGTTTTGTGAAATCGAAATGAGGCTCAGCGAGTTGGGCGCTGGCTCAAATCCTCAGATTTTTTGACGGCTTCCGCTTCGTTTGGACGGTTTGCCGCAAAGGCATACCAGAAGAGTAAGGCAAACGGAGCGATCAAGAACGGTAGATACAGCAATCCCACTAATAGATCTTCTAGCAAAGTCATAACTTTTCTCACTAAGGGC
>CAYLJQ010000564.1:0-4850 GCA_964383955.1 uncultured Heliomicrobium sp.
GCTAGGATAGGAAGGGGGCAGAAGGTTTTGTGCATGCGCCAGGATGCCGTCTGATTGAGGTTTCGGACTGTTCAACCGTCACGTCCAGATTCCTTGCGTTTCAATTCACGGAACAACCACGCTTCGGCCAGGCTCCAATCGCGCCGCACGGTGCCCACCGAAACGCCCAGCGCTTCCGCCGATTCCTCATCGGTCAGCCCGGCGAAAAAGCGCAATTCGATCATGCGAGCCTGGCGCGGAGACAGTTTTTCCAGGGCTTGCAGCGCATCGTCCAGCGCCACCAACTCCGCGTTGCGCTCTGATGGCACGTTGGATGCTTCAGACAGAGACACCTGCAAAGCATCACCGCCGCGTTTTTCACGATCCCGGGCGCGAGCGAAATCCACCAGAATGCGCCGCATGATCTGCGCCGCAAGTCCCAAAAAATGCGCCCGATTTTTCCACTCGACATTCTGCCAATCAATCAGGCGCAACCAGGCTTCGTTGACCAACGCCGTCGGTTGCAACAGATGGCCTTGCCGTTCACCGACCATATAAAGCTTGGCTAATCGGTGCAGTTCCTGGTTGATCAATGGCGACAAGGATTCCAGCGCCGCCTGATCGCCGTGATTCCAGGCGACAAGCAAATGCGTGATTTCATGGGTTGTGGGATTCCCCATAAGTGCTCCGAAGTTTATGTCTGAAAAGCTTTGGTCCGTAATGAGACGCGGAACGCTACCACAACAGTTCGATTGGCTCCAACACAGCGCCAACTGTCGAAAGAGGCGAAGTCAAATCTGATTCCTGCGAAAAAAGTTATCCCGTTTGGAGTTTTTGCCCTTGCCCAGCGCCTTCATTAGTAGGGGCGGCAAATGAACCGCTCGGATCCGCTGGTCAGATGGCCGGTGCCCACGCATACTCAGCGAACCGGAAATGCCCGAAGGCATCCTTTTCGAAAAGATCGAAAAGTGAAAGCCACTGGCGCAAAGGTTTTGGCGACGGCCAATCCCGGCTGCCACAGGCAACTCGGCGCAGGCGTTCGAATGTTCAACGCCGATTGCCTGGTCGTTCACGTAGTCGAATTGCTGGATGAATCGTATCGGAAGGCGGGGTTTTATCAGCCACCTGACACCCAAAACCAAAACTGAATTGATCTTACTGGCTGCACTTTGCGAGCCGAGATTAAAGCATGAGGATTTTGAACATTGATGCTGAACGAATTCCTGCTCAGTAAAGGATCGCTGTGCTGCGCTTTCTATTGGCGGCTTGTGTTGATTTTGTGCTGCCTCGCCTCCCCTGGCATAGCCCAATACCGCTTCGACCATTGGACGGCGGACAACGGGCTGCCGCAAAACTCCGTGCGCGACATTGTGCAGACGCGCGATGGGTATTTGTGGCTGACGACCTTTGACGGGCTGGTGCGCTTTGACGGCGTGCGCTTTACGGTCTTCAACAAGAGCAACATTCCGGGGCTTGCCAGCAACCGGTTCTTCAGTCTGTTTGAAGACCGCTCCGGGGATCTATGGGCGTCATTGGAAACTGGACAGCTTGTTCGGCGACATGAAGGGCGCTTTACCATCCACAACCAGCAAGATTTGCGGAATGATTCTGTTTCTTTCCTAAGCGATGACGGGGAGGGAAACGTGGCCCTCCGTTATCTGCAAACCAAAGTTGAGGGAAATAAGGTCACCGAATACATCTGGCATGCCTTCCGCTATCGGGAGGGGCATTTCCAGCCTGTGGATGAACAGACTTACTCTTACTCACAGTTGCAGGCCCTGGCTCGGACAGCAGGTCTAGGCAAGGAAGCAAACTCACTTAACACTTCGATATTGTTCGAAGGAGACTTATGGGCCACTACAAAGAATTCGGTGGTTCACTTTCTGAAGGGCGGAGGGGTTCAGGTTTATAGCGAGGGAAAGGGATTACCCGGCAAAAGCCTGGCAGGGTTCTTGGGAAAGCCACTCCTTCAAGTTCCCTCGCGTGACGCGGCGGGGCGACTTTGGATGACTGAACTGAAATCAGGGCAAAGCCAGCTCCTGAGCCAGCAAACGCCAGAAGGATTTGATGTCTGGCGCACTTATGCCGATAACGAAGGGAACTACTGGTTCGCCACTCTTAATAACGGATTGTTTCGTGCCCGCCGACAAACCGTCACGCCGTATGCGCAAGCGCAGGGCCTCGACTCTTTAGAGGTTTATCCGATGCTTGAGGGCCGCGATGGCTCGCTCTGGATCGGTACTGTAGATTTGTTCAGGCTCAAAGGCGGCGCCTTCACTCGATATAATTGCGAAGAGCTTTATTTCAGGCAGGTGACATCGTTATACGAAGACCGCGCCGGGCAGTTGTGGGTCAATGGAGGGCGGCGCATCGAGGGGAATCGCCTTGTCCGTGCCGCGTGGGCTAAATCGGTAGCAGACACTTTTATACTGGTTAGCTGGACGATGTGCGAAGACCGCGAAGGCGCATACTGGATCGGATCGGGGAATGGGGTGGTGCGCCACCTGAACGGGGTCAACACCTATTACACGACGAAAGACGGCCTCGCGGGCAATGATACAAAAGTCATCATCAAAGATGGGGAGGACGGACAAGGCGGCCTCTGGCTCGGCAGTTCCGGCGGGCTGACACATTACAAAGATGGCAAGTTCACCGCCTGGACTGAAAAAGACGGATTGCCCGGCGCGACCGTGCGCGCGCTCAAACAGGACACGGACGGCACGTTGTGGATCGGCACTTACGACAGTGGCTTGGGCCGCTTCAAGGACGGCAAGTTCACACGCTACACGATCAAAGATGGCCTCTTTGACAACGGCGTCTTTCAAATTCTGGAAGACGATTTCGGCTGGTTCTGGATGAACTCGAATCGCGGCATCTACCGCGTGCGCAAACAGGAGCTGCTCGATTTTGCCGCAGGCCAGCTCAAGACCATCACCAGTCTGGCCTACACCAAGAGCGACGGTATGCCGAGCAGCGAGGGCAACGGCGGACGCTGGCCCGCGGGCGTCAAAACCCGTGACGGCAAGCTCTGGTTTCCGACGATGGGCGGTGTAGCGATGATTGATCCTTCGCAGATCAAGGCCAACACCCAGCCGCCGCCGGTCGTGCTGGAAGAATTGCGCATCAACAATCGGCCAGTGGAGTTTGAACCTTGGGAATCCGCAATCCGCAATCCGCAATCCGCAATCTCTATTTATCCGGGACAGGATAATTTCGAAATTGCCTACACGGCGCTGAGCTTCATCAATTCCGAAAACATGCGCTTCAAGTACAAGCTGGAAGGCGCGGATACCGACTGGGTAGACGCGGGTACGCGACGCACGGCGTACTTTTCGCACCTCACGCCGGGCAATTACACCTTTCGTGTGATCGCCGCGAACGCCGATGGCGTCTGGAACGAGAAAGGGGCGAGTGTGCGCATCACCGTCGTGCCGCCGTTCTGGCGTACCTGGTGGTTTGTTACGCTGGCGGGGGTAAGCGTAGCTGGTTTGATTGTCGGCGCTGTGGTTTACCGCGACCAACAGCAAAAGCGCCGTCTGGCTGCGCAACAAGCAGCGCAACAGGCTTTCGCCCGTCAGTTGATCGAATCGCAGGAAACCGAACGCAAACGCATTGCCGCCGAGTTGCACGACAGCCTGGGGCAGAATTTGCTGATCGTCAAAAACCGCGCGCAGCTTGGTCAGCTTGCCGCCCAACAAAAAGACCCGGAACTGTTGGAGCAGTTCGACTGGATCGTCAATTCAGCGACTCAATCCATCGAAGAGGTCCGCGCAATTGCGCAAAACCTGCGGCCTTATCATCTTGACCGGCTAGGGTTGACCAAAGCGCTGGAAGTGATGATCGAGAAAGTAGCTGGCACGACGAAAATTCGGTTTGTCACGGAGCTTGTGCCGCTGGATGATTTGTTCAGCAAAGAAGACGCGATTACGCTGTATCGCGTCGTGCAGGAAAGCCTCAACAACATCGTCAAACACGCCCAAGCCACAGAAGCCCGTGTCAGCGTCAGACGCACGACCGATTCCGTCACGCTGACGATTCACGACAATGGGCGAGGTTTTTCGCCGCTGGACGTTGCCGCCAAACCGCCCGGCTTCGGCCTGCAGGGGATGGTTGAACGCGTGCGAATGCTGGGCGGCGAATGGCAAATTGATTCGCAGGAAGGACAAGGCACGATGGTGACAATTCGCTTTGCCTTGCCGATTTCGATTACGAGAGGAACCACATGACCGGGGAAATCAAAGTCTTGATTGCCGACGATCATCCAATCTTTCGCCACGGATTGCGGCAGATCATCGAACGCGCGCCTCACATCGTCGTCGTGGATGAAGCCGAAGACGGCGAAACGGCCTGGCAAAAACTGCGCCCAACCGACGTTGATGTAGCCATTCTGGATGTGGACATGCCGGGACGCGACGGGTTTGAAGTTGCCCGCGCCGTTCGGGATGCGCGGATGAAACTCGCCATCGCCTTTCTGACCATGCATAAGGACGAACACTTTCTGAATCAGGCGCTCGACCTGAACGTCAACGGGTACGTGGTGAAAGACAGCGCCCTGACCGAAATCGTGCAATGTATTCGCACTGTCGCCGCCGGTCAGGAATACGTCAGCCCGCAATTGACCAGCTTTCTGCTCAACCGCAGCCGCCGCGCAGCGCAGTTCGCCGACAACAAACCTCAACTCGCCTTGCTCACTCCCGTCGAACGCCGCGTGCTGAAACTGGTCGCCGAATACAAGTCGAGCAAACAGATCGCCGACGAACTTTTCCTGAGCGTCCGCACCATCGAACACCACCGCGCCCGCATCAGCCAGAAACTCGAACTCGAAGGCCACCACGCCCTGCTCAAATTCGCACTCGAACATCAAAGCGAAC
>CAYLJQ010000565.1:0-4848 GCA_964383955.1 uncultured Heliomicrobium sp.
CTGAGGCTCTGGGGCTTTCGACGTTGACGGTCAACAATTTGCGAAAAAACAATTCCCGCGCATTGATTCTTGACCTGGATGCGGTCAACGAAACTTCAGGGTTTGAACAGCACGGAGTTTTGGGCGGCGATTATCTGCGGCATTTTCGTTTGGTGCTGGATTTGCGGCGAAATTATTTGGGATTGATACCGCAAAGCCCGGCCATCGAAATCGCCGCGGAAAAGAAGTGAGCTTGAAAAGATGATGCCGACCATCTACCTGGAAACATCCGTCATTGGCGCGTACCTGGACAAGGGTGAATCCTTTCGACGCGATTTGACCATTCGATGGTGGGAGCATGAGTTGAAAAACTATCGAGCGTATGTTTCCCCTCTGGTGCAGCGCGAACTGGAACGGGCGCGCGAACCGTATCGCAAAAGCTACCTGAAACTGATTCACCATCTGCCGCAGCTTGAAGTCTCCGAAGAGGCCGCGATTCTGGCCGACGGATACATCGGGCGCGGCATTTTTCAACGAAAGTTTCTGGGTGATGCGCTGCACGTGGCGTTGGCATCGTTTCACAAAATTGATTATCTGGTGACGTGGAATTTCGGCCATCTGGCCAGTGTTCATCGTCAGGCGCGAATCAAGTTGTTTAACACTGCCGCAGGCTTTTTTGTCCCGGAAATTGTGACGCCGGAATTTTTGGTAAGTGAACTTTACTGAAAAGTAGTCGGAATTCGAGAGTCGGTAATACGACTAAGTACCGACTACTGACTACGGACTACTCTGAAATGTACCATCGCCCTCGTTTTCTGGAAGAACTGGAAGCCATACGCGAAGAGATGTCGCGTGAATGCGATTATGATATGGATCTATTCGCAGAAATGGTCAGGAACGATCAGCTTCCGACGCGCGGACGCGCGCGAAACATTCGCGGAGTGCGGCAATACGCTCCTCCAAACCCGGCGGTTTTCGAAAAAAGTCCCCGCAGAAATAAAGACGATCAGTAAAAGCAGCGAACCGGGATGACCAGGTTTCCTGACGAAGCTATGCCAGAGCCATTTGATGCAATTGGGTTTCAAGTAAAAGATGACGCTTCTTACAAGGCGCTGGCTGAAGAAGCGCATCAGCTTGGCGCGCCCAGCAAAGCTCATCGTCCGCAGGGGACTTTGCACGGTTGTTGTTGGAGCCTGGGATCGGGTCTGGAAGTCTGGACGGTGCTGTATGAATCCTCCAAGGGAATGTTTTATGCAGATTGCCGCCCGGCGTTTCGTGGCAAACGCCAGATCGGATTTTATCCCTGGGAAATTCTGGAATATGAAGAAGACGGCGAAGCCATTGTGCGCGGCGCGGTGATGGATTCGCCGCTGGAATTCATGTTTGCTTTGCAAAACATCACGGAAATCAACCCGCTGGATTTCCGTGAACGTCCGATTACAGCCTCGGTCGCTGGACTCGCTTATCGTGCGCGCGTCAGCACCCGCAGTATCAAACCTGTGTTTGAAGCCTTAACCGACCGCAGCCGCCAGCGCAGAACTACTGAAACCGATTACACCATACGCGGCAAAATCCTTTCCTGGCGCGAAATGCACAACCCGCGAACGCAGGAAAACCTGCTTTGGGTGGATGTTGACGCGGAAAAGATCAAAATCGAAGTGGTAATTAACAAAGCCGATTTGAAAGGCGAGTTGAAAGTCGGCGCATGGCTTTCCGCCGATACCTGGCTGCAAGGTCACATTTTGAATGACAAGGAATTGATGGCGCGTTACGAAGGCGTTGATCGCGAAGCTTCACCAAGCGATTTGTGGATCAAGCTGCGGCGCGATCACTGAAACATCAGCCAGCAATTACTCACGAATTCGCCGAATCGGAGTTCTCAGGTCTGAATAAACCCGCACATAATCCACCATCATCGTTTTGGGAAAAACCGTCGTTTGATCCGGATTGCCGGGCCAATTACCGCCAACTGCAACGTTCAGCAGCATATAAAACGGATGGTCAAAAACCCATTGCTGATTGCCCGTGAATTCAGGAGATTTCCGCGTGTGATAATGCAGCCCGTCCACATAAAAGCTGATATCGCGCGGATTCCATTCAACTTCAAAGGTGTGAAAATCGTCAGTGAATTTTTTGCCTTCAAGCAAAGTAAACGAATTGGATAACCCATTGGCGCCGGAAAATCCTGGCCCGTGCAACGTTCCGTAAACTGTCGAAGGTTCGCGCCCAATAATTTCCATCACATCAATTTCTCCGCAAGCTGGCCAGCCGACGGAAGAAATGTTGCTTCCCAACATCCAAAACGCAGGCCATAACCCCTGACCAGAAGGAACTTTGATTCGCGCTTCGATGCGTCCGTACGTCGGTTCGAACTTGTCGCGCGTTACCAGCCGTGCCGATGTGTACCCTCGTGCCGCTCCATCCGCGCCAGTGAAGTTTTCTTTGATCGCCTTGATGATCAAATGGCCTTCGCCGTCCAGGTAAGCATTTGAAGTTCGGTTGGTGTATGTCTGAAGTTCGTTGTTGCCCCAACCGTTTTGGCCCACGCCCAGATCAAACGCCCATTTCGCGGAATTCGGCGCGCTTCCGGCAGGACCGTCGAACTCATCAGACCAGGCCAAGCCGGGCTTTTGAGTTTCGGTCGCCGCCGATGGCGCTATCAAGGAAGCTGCAATCACTACGCAAACAGAAATCAGTTTATTTCGCATGTCAGCCTCGCAATGTTAAGTGGATGGATGAACGCTTACTGCTTTTTCAGTTTCGGCAGAAACTGTTTGCGGAACTTGATGACTTTGGGTTCGATCACCATCCGGCAGTAAGCTTGATCGGGGTTCAGCGCGTAATAGTTTTGGTGGTAATCCTCTGCCTTGTAGAAAGCATCCAGCTTGTTTACTTCCGTGACAATCTTGTTTTTCCAAAGCTGGGCAGCGGTCAGATCGGCAATCACTTTTTCCGCCGTAGTCTGCTGTTCCGGCGAATGATAAAAAATTGCCGAGCGGTATTGTGTGCCGACATCTGCGCCTTGCCGGTTCAGGCTGGTTGGATCGTGGATCGTGAAGAAAACTTCCAGCAGTTCTTTGTAGGTGATGACTTGCGGGTCAAATGTGATCTGTACGACCTCCGCATGTCCGGTCTGGCCTGAGGTGACTTCTTTATAGGTTGGCTTGGCGACTTTTCCGCCGGAATAACCGGAAACGACTTTGTCCACGCCTTTTAGTTCGACGTACACGGCTTCCAGGCACCAGAAACAGCCTCCGGCCAACGTCGCCAGTTCTTTCTTGGCAGCGGTCTTACTCGTTTTTTGAGCGGTTACCGAAGTTGAACCAATCAAAATCAAAACTGCCGCCAATACTGTCATCAAAAAGGATTTCATAAACTCACTCCATTAGTTGATCGAAAACTGCGCTTTAATCAGACCGGATGAAGGAACCACAAAAAGCTCAAAAGTCGCAAAAGAAACTATTTAACCGTCCTACTTCAAACCTATTTTGTGATTTCTGTGCTTTTTGTGCCTGTAAAAGATAGATCGGAATTCACCGCAGCTATCCATAGAATCACAGCCCAAGTTTTTTCCACTTTGCATCCACCAGCCGCTTTACTTCTTCGCTGGTGTTATTTTCTTTCGGCCACAGACGGTCGAAACCTTCGTTTTTCCATTTCCGAGTCCCGTCAATTCCCATCTTCGACCCATAACCTTGTTGCCGCGAAGAATGATCCAGCACGTCAATCGGCCCCATTGTGAACTGTATATCGCGTTCGGGGTCAATATTATTCAAAACTTTCCACGCAACTTCCGAAGGATCCTGGACATTGACGTCTTCGTCCACGACCACAATGCATTTGGTGAACATCGCCTGTCCCATTCCCCAGATGGCATTCATGATTTTGCGGGCGTGACCTGGGTACTGTTTGCGAATCGAAACCAGCATTAAGTTGTGGAAAACGCCTTCAAACGGCAAGTTCATATCCACGATTTCCGGCATCTGGCGCTTCAGCACAGGCATTGTCACACGGATGATCGCCCGGCCTATCCAGCAGTCTTCCATCGGGGGACGCCCGACAATCGTGGTTTGATAAATCGGATTTTTGCGATGTGTAACCGCCGTCACGTGAAAAACCGCATACGGTTCTTCCAGGGTGTAAAAGCCTGTGTGATCGCCAAACGGACCTTCGATGCGGCGTTCGGCTGGATCAACGTAACCTTCCAACACGATTTCGGCGGTCGCCGGAACTTCCATATCCACCGAAACGCACTTGACCATCTCGACCGGTTTTTCGCGCAAAAAGCTGGCGAAGATCATTTCGTCCAGATCATCCGGCAGCGGCAAGGTCGCGGCAAAGTTTGTCACCGGCTCGGCTCCAATGGCGACGGCGACTTCCATGCGCTCAGCGCCGCGTTTTTGCTGATCGCGGTGATGCGCCGCGCCGTGTTTGTGCAGTTGCCAGTGCATACCGGTGGTCGTTTCGTCGTGCACTTGCATGCGATACATTCCGCAATTGCGTTTGCCGGTGCGCGGATTTTTGGTGAACACCATCGGAAAGGTGATAAACCGCCCGCCGTCCAGTTCCCAGCATTTCAGAATCGGAAAGTCGAACAGCGAAAACTCGCCTTCGCGTTTGACGACTTCCTGGCAAGGGCCGGTTTTCACTTCACGTGGAAAGTACTTTCCCAGCTCGGCCAGTTTCGGCAGCATCTTTACCTTTTCCAGCAATCCTTCGGGCGATTTGAAATCCAGCCAGTCGGTCAGCCGTCCGGCAACGTCGTCAACGCTGTTGACTTCCATCGCCAAGGCCATTCGCCGTTCGCTGCCGAGCGCGTTGATCAAAACGGGAATCCGGCCTCCGTCCACATTTTCAAACAGCAGCGCC